>CAMLKQ010000343.1 GCA_946480585.1 uncultured Kangiella sp. | reverse complement strand
GCGAACAGCACCACTTTTCCTTTGCCGAACAGTTCGAGACTCGATTTCGCTTCCGGGCCTTTCTCACCCATCACCTGCAGGGTGGCTTCCGGGATTTTGTCGCCGACGTTGATCATGTGCTTGCTCCTTGGCTATGCCCGTACTGTGCGCGGGGTTTGATCGGACCGAGTGGCGCTGCGGCCGTAACCGGTCGATCAGCGGCTGGGTTTGGCAGTATAGCGATTGCGGCGCTCGTCGAGACCGGGGTGGCTGGCCAGCAGCGGCATGGCGTCTTCGTCCGCGCCGTGGCTTTCCACCAGACGCTCCAGCAAGCGGCCGAAGCCGTCCAGCGGCAACCCGAGTTCAGTCAGTAATTGTGCCGAATAGCGGTCCGCTTCGAGCTCGAATTCGCGGGAATAACGTGCATTGGCCATCGCCGTTGGCAAGCCGGCCAGCACTGTCGAGGCGGTGCCCATGTCGCCGGTCAGCGTGAACAGCGCCATTGCAATGCCAGCGCCCTGCAGCACCTGCCGGATACTGTGACGCTGGACCAGATGGCCCAGCTCATGAGCCAGCACGCCGGCCAGTTCGTCATCGGTTTCCGCCAGTGCCATCAATTCATCAGTGACGACAACGGTACCGTTTGGCAGGGCAAACGCATTGGCACCGACGCCGTCGCCACGGCGACTGAGCAATTGCACTGACATCGGCAGATCCCCGCTAGTGTCGGCCGCTTCGGCAACTTGGGCAAAGACCCGCTCAAGCCGCTCCTGCTCATGTGGGAGCAGCTCGCTCGGCGCGAATACCGTGCGATCGAGCGCCAGCAGTGTTTCCTCACCGAGCTGGCCGAGGGCTGCGGCTGGCAACGCGTGCGCCACCTTGGTCGCCAGTGCCGGCAAACCGCGCTCGAAGCTCCACCAACCACCGAGCATCAGCAGCAGCACCATCGCAACAGCGACCGGCCAGCTGCGTTCGAGCCGCAGCAGCCAGCGCTGCTGCTGGGCGGGAAAGAACGTCTGCCGAAGCGCATCGACGCCGTCATTGTCATGGCTGACAAAACAGGTGCCGTCCGGAAAGCGCAGGCTGATCGGCGTGTTGCCAAGTCGGTCCGGAATGATCAGTTCGCTGATATGGCGAGCACTCAGCTCAGCACCGACACAGTGCAGACTGCCGTCATCGGCAATCTGCAGCGTGCCCGGCAATGGCCGGGCATTGCGACCATCGAAATACTCGCCCGCCAGCTGATGCGTCACAGACCGATATCCAGATCAAAGAACTCGCCGGTTTCCTGACCGACCGCGTTGCTGCTTGCGGCCGCTTCGGCGGCGAATTCGTCGAGCGTGCCGCGGGTCAGAATGGCCATGCATTCAGCGCGGTAACGGGCGACCCGAATGCGCGCCCACGGATAGGCAAAGCCGAGCGTGCCGGCGACCGCGACCAGATTGGTCAGCTGCAGCAGATACAGTTCGGCGACAGTCATCGTGCACTGCAGCCGGTGTTCCCCGAGATGGCTGTGATTGAGCACATGAATCTGCAAGCGAGTCGGGTAGTAAACAAACGCAAACAGATAAGCCGGCACCAGCGCGACGAACATCAGTGGCTGCCAGATATAGGCCAACAGCACGCCAATAATGCCGGCGCCGAGGAATGCCACAAAGGTCAGACCGAGTGCCGAAAAGAACATGCTGAAAAATTCACCGGAAGCGAAATCTGGTGCAAAACGGGTACCGCCGAAGCGGGCCTGCTCGACTAGGAATTTGCGCTGGCGATACTGAACATAAGGCCAGGCAAGGCCGAGCGTCGGGATCAGTAGCAGCGGCAGCAGCAAATACAGCTTGGCGGCCTCGCCAAGCTGACCATCAAAGGCGAAGCGGACATTGCGCCAGCTGACATTGCGCAACCGGAACCGCATCGCACTGACAATCAGAAACGGTGTCAGCACAAAAATCAGCGCCAACACCACCAAGGCCGCGACTACCGAAAAGCGGGTGGCAATGGCATAACCACCAAACAGCGCCAAACCAATCAAGCGACCTTTCAGAATCGCAATCGGATCGGCCAGGTATTCGAAATGGCCGCCGGCTACCGATGTGTTGGCATGGAAGTAGCGCTGAGTGCGGACTTTGGCCCACGCCGAATAGATGCCGAGCGTAACAATGGTCAGCACCAGATTGACGATCCAGATACGGAAGTACTCGCCGGTATTGCCGGCGAACTGGAACTGATGTCGCTGTAACGGAAGGTCAGCGGCGGCTGAACTGCTTGCTTCGGCAAGGGGGGGCTGTTCAGCAGTGAGTGAAAGATTTTCAGCAGGCGTGGCTGAGGACGGTATCGGTACCGGTGCATCCATTTGGCAAATTTCCCTGTGTTATGTCGTCAATGGCCAACGCCAGAGCGATCACATTGATCGGCGGTAAGGCGGCGACTGGCAAGGTGGGCACCGGTGTGGTCGGCGCCTGGGAAACGTATCAATTGCCGGCCGTTGCCGCAACTGCTGGCGGCGACGTAACGGGCATGCTTGCCGATAACGGATGACATCTGTGGCGCTTGCTGAGGGAGCAGCGCCGATGGTGTAGCGTTGATGCCCGACGCTGGTTCAGGGCTGAACGATACGGGTCAGTCGCAAGTAATCATCAAGACCGAGATTCTCCGGTCGCAGACCGGGTTCAATGGCGGCGGCGGCAAATTGCGTGTCGTTGACCACGTCGCGCCAAACATTGCGCAGTGTCTTGCGTCGGCCGTTGAACGCGAGGCTGACCAGTTCGGCAAAGCGCGGCTCCTGTTCCGAACGCAGGGCGCGCTGCCGGTGCGGCAACAACCGAACAATCGCCGATTGCACTTTTGGGGCTGGCCGGAACGCGCCGGGCGGCACTGTGAACAGGTAACTGACGTCGCAGTAATATTGCAGCATGACCGACAAGCGGCCGTAGGCGTCATCATCCGGCCCGGCTGCCATCCGTTCGACCACTTCCTTTTGCAGCATGAACAGCATGTCTGTGATGACTGGCAGGTGCTGACACAAGTGGAAAATCAGCGGTGTCGAAATGTTGTAGGGCAAATTGCCGAACACCCGAATCGGTTCGTTGCCGGCCAACTCGGTGAAATCGACGGTC
>CAMLKQ010000342.1 GCA_946480585.1 uncultured Kangiella sp. | reverse complement strand
GCGCGGGTCATCACCGCGAGCAATTCGGTTTCGCCGCGGCTCAGGTGGCAGCGCTGCATCACTTCATCCGGGCTGACGCCTTGCTGCAGCAAGCGCGCGGCCTGACTGTAGGCTTTGTGATGCGAGGCGCTGACCGGGGCCTCGCCCTGCATTTTCTGGGCGACGCCTTGCAGATCGGTTTGCAGCTGCACCAGCTTCTTGCCAACCACTTTCGCGGTATCAGCCAATTGCTGATGCTGGCTGCGCAATTCCTGCACCAAGGATTCGGTACGCTGCACCCGGCGCCATAAAAACAGACACAGGCCGGCGAACAACAGCGCCAGCCCGGTGCTCAACATTGCCACATAAGCCAAAAGATCCATGCTGCGAATCCGGATGTCCGCGTCAGTGGGCGCTGAAACTCAGTTCGGCCCATTCGTTGTCAGAGAGCAGTTTGTTCAAATCCACCAGGATCAGCAACTCGCCATTGCGGTTGGCGACGCCCTGGATGAACTTGGCGCTTTCGTCGTTGCCGACATTCGGCGCCGATTCGATTTCGGAGCTGCGCAAATACACCACTTCTGCGACGCTGTCGACCAGAATGCCGATGACTTGTTGATCGGCCTCGATGATCACGATGCGGGTGTTGTCGGTGACTTCAATCGGCGGCAAACCAAAACGCTGGCAGGTATCAATGACGGTAACGACATTGCCACGCAGGTTGATGATGCCAAGCACGTAGATCGGTGCGCCCGGCACCGGTGCAATGTCGGTGTAACGCAAGACTTCCTGCACTTGCATCACGTTGATGCCGTAGGTCTCATTGCCCAGCCGAAAGGTCACCCATTGCAGAACCGGATCTTCCTTGACGGTGCCGCTGGCCTTGGCTGCATTCGAACTCATATTGCTCATGGATACACCTGTTTATCCAGCCCTGACGGGCAGCCTTGAAGGGGTCACGGCATCGGTACATGCCGGTACTGCCGTAAGCATAGCCTGCTTTTTTGACAACGGCGGCTCAGGCCGCGCGCCGTCCGTGTTGCTCAAACGCCTCGACCAGCGCTTGGGCATTGAGCAAGGCGCAGCGGTCTTCCTTGATCATGCCCGCCAGCCAGGGCCGGCGCGGATTGCTGTCATACCAGCGGACATCGTCCTGATTGAGGCCACGGGTCGCGCACAGATCGGTGCAGGCCAGACCCCAGGCGGTATCACCGATACGAATGACGTAGCGATAACCGTCAACCAGCTCCGGCCGGTACTTGTCGCCGAGCAGGTAGCGGCCGGTATCAACCACGTTGATGTTGTCCGGCTCATGCGGCATCAGGCCGAGGAACCACTCGGCCCGGCCGACCAAAGGCGTCAACGGCTTGTCACGGCGCTGGATGCCGCCGAGCAGATGCAGCGGCAGCGCGAGCCGCAATTCGTCGACCCGGAACACCAGAGTCGGGAAACTGGCCGGTAGTTCGCGCCGGTAATCGGCATTGCTGTAGGCGCCGGCTTGGGCATCGGCGATCGCCGCGGCAACCGCGGTCAGCGGCTGCGGAATGGGTTCCACCGCCATGGCGGTCGGGACCGGCGGTTGCGAAACTGGCTGCACGTTGGCGCGCGCCGGTATTGCCGCCGGTGCTGCTACCGACGCCGGTATCTGGGCGGGAGACGGCACCGGTGCGTTCGCTGGTGCGCGGTTGACCTCGCTGACTTGATCAAGCAGTTGCTGCAAGCGGCTGCGGGCAGCCGGCAACAAGGCGGGCTCTTCGACCACCGGCTCGGCCAAGGGCCGGCTCGGCACCGGCAATGCCGCTTCCGGTTGCAGCAAGCGATCGAGGTATTCGGACAGCGCCTGCTCGGCGCGACGCTGGCTCATGATGCCGCCTTGTCGAGCAGCGCGGCTTTGGCGGCGGCCTTGTCTTCGCTGTCGAGATCGCGCAGCAGCTGGGCATATGCTTCAACCGCGCGTGAATCTGGCGCGAACACATTGGGCGGCACGTGTGAACGGCTGGCCTCGCGCAAACGGGTATCAACCGGCACCACACCACGCCAGACCCGGCTGCCGTAGTTGTCGCGCAACTGCCGCAGGCATTGCACCGCGGCGCGCGTGCGCCGATCGAACATGGTCGGGATGATGCGGTGCGCGATCGGCAGTCGGCGCGAGCGTTCGATCATCTGCAGCGTACGCAACATGCGCTCCAGCCCTTGCAGCGCGAGAAATTCGGTTTGCACCGGAATCAGCAGGTATTGGCAGGCGGCGAGTGCATTGACCATCAACACACCGAGGATCGGCGGGCAGTCGATCAAGACGTGATCAAAATCGTTTTGCAGCAACTGCAACAAACGGGTGATGACCAAGCCCTGACCATCTTGATTGGCCAGTTGTTTTTCGACCGTGGCCATCGCAACCTGACCGGGAATGAATTGCAAACCGGCCAACTGACTGTTCTGGACACATTGCAGCACGCGTTCGCGGGTCAGCGATTTGTGCTCAAGGAAAAGATCAAAAATGCCGGCGTGATCGCCATCCGGGTTGACCCCGAAATAGGCCGTCAGCGAGGCATGCGGATCCAGATCCAGCAGCAATACCCGTTTACCCCGGCTCGCCAGCAGGCCGCCGAGGGACACGGTAGTGGTGGTCTTGCCGACCCCACCTTTCTGGTTGGCGATAGCCCAAATCCGCACAACTGGCTCCCGTCATTGCTCACGCCGCACCGCGTTGCTCAGGTTCACGGCGTCGGGTTGGCCGGCGTTTCCGCCGCCTTGTTGTTGGTTCCGTCACGTTCCGTATCGTCGGTGCGCTCCTTGCCCCGAATCAACAAGCCGCCATTCGGCAGCCGCACCACATCCACTTGCTCCGCCTGATCCGGCTCGGCTTCTGGTGCCGGCGCTGTCGCGCCCGTCGCACTGTTGCTGCCTGCCGTTGTGGTGCCAGCCGGCAAGCTTTCGCCGGTTGTCGCCGGCGTTGCTTTGCCGTCTGCCACCGGCGCTTGTTCATAAAAGCGCGAAATGGCCAGCACCACGCGCCGGTTGCGCGCCCTGCCCTCTGCCGTGTTGTTGCTGGCAATCGGGTTGAACTCGCCGAATCCTTCCACCGCCATCCGCGCTGGCGGGATGCCAAAGCTTTGCAGTTTTCGTACCACCGCGACCGCGCG
>CAMLKQ010000341.1 GCA_946480585.1 uncultured Kangiella sp. | reverse complement strand
TCGGCTCGCGCAACCCGAGCCCGCAGGGCCGCGACAATGCCGTCGCGTTCGCCAAAGCGCTGGTCGAGTCAGGGCTTACTATCACTTCCGGCCTTGCGCTTGGGATCGATGCCGCGTCGCATGAAGGCGCGCTGGCCGGCAAGGGCCCGACCATCGCGGTCGCCGGCACCGGCGTCGACCGGGTCTATCCGGCCAGCCATCGCGAGCTCGCTCACCGCATCGTCGCCGGCGGTGGCGCGCTGGTCTCCGAATTCGCGCTCGGTACCCCGCCGATGAAGCATCAGTTCCCACAGCGCAACCGGATCATCGCCGGGCTGTCGCTCGGTACGCTCGTGGTCGAGGCGGCGCTGTCGTCCGGCAGCCTCATCACGGCCCGGCAGGCACTCGAACAAGGCCGTGAGGTGTTCGCCATTCCCGGTTCCATCCACAACCCGATGGCCAAGGGCTGCCACCAGCTGATCCGGCAAGGCGCCAAGCTGGTCGAAACTGCCCAGCACGTGCTGGAAGAACTGGCGAGCCTGATCCCGCTGAGTTTGAGTCTGTCTCCGGCCAGTCCGACCGACTCGGTCACGACCAACCCGATCGAGCGCGACGGCCTCGACGCCGAGCAACTGCAGCTGCTGGCCGAAATGGGCTACGACCCGGTCAGCACCGACGAGCTGATCGCCCGCAGCGGCTTCGGTGCCGATGTCGTTGCCGGCATGCTGCTGACGCTGGAACTCAACAACGTCATCGCCGCTGTGCCCGGCGGTTATGTCCGCCGGCGTTGAGCCGGGCTGGCGTGCGCGGAAAACCGTGGCAACGGTCCAGATCCCGCGCGGCTTGTGCCAGAATACGCACTTCAACGAAATGAACTGGCAGCGGGGCCTCAGACCCCGCTGTTGTCTTTTGGGTTACGGCGGTTCGGAGTCCGGCTCCGCCCGTCAGTGAGGCGCATCGATGCAGCACGTGCAGGTAGGCATCATCATGGGGTCCCAGAGCGACTGGGAGACGATGCAACACGCGGCCACCATGCTCGACCAGCTCGGCGTGCCGTACGAGGTGCGGGTGGTGTCGGCGCACCGGACGCCGGATCTCTTGTTCGAGTACGCCGAGACCGCCCAGCAGCGCGGCCTGAAAGTGATCATCGCCGGTGCCGGCGGCGCCGCCCATCTGCCAGGCATGTGCGCCGCCAAGACGGTGTTGCCGGTGCTCGGCGTGCCGGTTGAATCAAAAGCGCTGAGTGGCGTTGATTCGCTCTATTCCATTGTCCAGATGCCAACCGGCATCGCGGTCGGCACGCTCGCCATCGGCAAGGCCGGTGCCGGCAATGCCGGTTTGCTGGCAGCGCAAATCATCGGTGCCTTCGAGCCGGCCGTGCAGGCGAAGGTGGATGCTTTCCGCAAGGCGCAAACCGAGCGCGTGCTGGCCAATCCAGATCCGCGTGCGGTAAAGCCGTAAGCAGCAAGACAGTAATCGTCACGACAAACGCAACAGCAGTTGAGGCATTCCTGATGAAAGTCGGTGTATTGGGTGCAGGGCAATTGGGTCGGATGCTGGCCTTGGCAGGCACGCCGCTCGGCATCCGCTGCGCGTTTTATGACGGCGATATGAACGCGCCGGCCGCGCACCTCGGCCAGAATTTTGATCAACGTGATCCGGCCGCGCTCGATGCCTTTCTCGCCGCCGTCGATGTCGTCACCTACGAAAGCGAAAACATCTCGATCGATCTCGCCGAATACGTCGCCGCGCGCAAGCCGCTCTACCCGGGCCCGACCTCGCTGCGCATCTCGCAGAACCGGCTGAAAGAAAAACCCCTGTGCAATGAACTGGGCATTCCGACACCGGCGTTTCGAGCCATTCACTCGCTCGACGATCTGAAACAAGCCGCCAAGGAGCTCGGTCTACCAGCGGTGCTGAAAACCACCACGATGGGTTACGACGGCAAAGGTCAGGCGGTGTTGCGCGCTGATGCCGACATTGAAACCGCATGGAACGCGCTCGGCAAACAGGCGCCGCTGATTCTCGAAGCCTTTGTCGATTACCGGCGCGAATTGTCGCTGCTTGCCGCCCGCAACGCCGACGGTGAAGCGGTGTTCTACCCGCTGACCGAGAACTGGCATTACCAGGGCATTCTGCGTTATTCGATTGCGCCGGCGGAAAACGTCCCGGCCGCATTGCAACAAACCGCCGAAGACTACATGCACCGGCTGCTGACCCATCTCGGACACGTCGGCATGTTGACCGTCGAGCTGTTTGAAACGCGCGATGGTCGCCTGTTGGTCAACGAGATGGCACCGCGCGTGCACAACAGCGGTCACTGGACCATTGAAGGCGCCGAAACCAGTCAGTTCGAAAACCATCTGCGCGCAATTTTGAGCAAGCCGCTCGGTTCGACCGAAGCACGGCAGCCGTCGGCGATGGTCAATATCATCGGCGAACACGGCGACACCGATGCCGTGCTGCGCCAACCTGGCGCGCACTTACACCTCTACGACAAAGAAGAACGGCCTGCACGCAAACTCGGCCACATCAATCTGCATTGTCATCACCACGTCGAGTTGCACGACAAGATCCGCGCGCTGCGTGACTGGCTGCCGGCCGAGGCGCCGATTCTGAAAAGCTGAACCGTTTTCCGAACGAGGGATTCACCGCCGATGGCGCAACAACTCTCGGTGCCGGCCTGGCGCCAGCAACCGCTGCGCAATGTGCTCGCCAGTGATGGCGTAATCGCCTATCCGACCGAAGGCGTCTGGGGCCTTGGCTGTTCACCGGATTGCCTCGATGCGGTGCAGCGCATTCTCAATCTGAAACGGCGACCGGCGCACAAAGGTCTTATCCTCGTTGCCGCCGAACCGGAACAGCTGTCGCCGTGGATTGACTGGGGCGCGCTACCGCTCGACCGGCTGACCGAAATCCTCAGCACCTGGCCCGGTCCGATCACCTGGGTGTTGCCGACCTTTCCGCATGTCTCGCCGTTGCTGCGCGGCAAGTTCGATACCCTCGCCGTGCGCGTCAGCGCGCATCCGGTGGTGCGCGAACTGTGCTTGCGCCACGGCCCGCTGGTGTCAACTTCCGCCAATCACGCCGGTCGCCGCGCCGCCAAAACCGAACTGCAAGTCCGGCAATGGTTCAACAATGAAATCG
>CAMLKQ010000340.1 GCA_946480585.1 uncultured Kangiella sp. | reverse complement strand
CATCGCCACAGCGCAAACAAAAACGCCGCACATGTGCGGCGTTTTTGTTGTTTGGATGAAACGTATTTCAACGGCGTTGCCGACGCAGCAGCAACAGGCCGGCTAGCGCCATCAGACTCAAGCTTGCCGGGGTTGGTACCTCGTGCACGATCGCTTGGAACGACGCTTCGCTCTCACCGCTGGTGAATATCAGGATGCCGCCGTCGGTGACCACATCACTCAGCAGCCATTGCAGCAGAAAGCCGCTGCCAAAAATCGGGCCGATCGACGTGGTCATGTCCCAACCGTCGAACGCGCCGTTGACCGGGCCATTGAACAAATCCGCACCCGATGTCCGCGAGAAGCCGACGATATCGCTGTCGTCATTGATAAAAGTGCGGGTGCCGGTGACAAAGGTAAACAGGCCGACGCCATCAATATCGATCACCGCCATGAAATGGTTGATGAAAAAGCCGTTGCTGAAAGATTGCCGGTCGTCGGTGTCGGCGGAAGAGGTCAAGGTGAACGAGGCGTCTTCAAACGCGATTTCGCCGATGCGACCAGTACCGCTGCCGGTATGGATGAAGGTGATCAGGTTGGCATTGGCGGCGCTGGCACTGAACAGCAGAAGGGCGAGCAGGAACGTCCGTAACATGAGCGTTAACTCCTTGGTTGCCACGAGGCCAAGGAGCGAAGCATTGGCCATGCCATGCCGACTTAAGTTGTTGATTTTTTGACCATCAATGAGATTGGCGTTGCACTTTGCGAAGCCTTGGTCGGCGCGGTCGTAAAATATTGCTACAGCAGATCCGGTGGTCAGCGCCGAAGCAAGGCCGCCGCCATCGAACCCGCCACGACCATCAAGGCGCCGAGATAGCTCAGCCCGTTGAGCGGCTCCAGCACCACGCTGCCGGGATACAGCTGATTCAATGCGGCGCCGGCCGCGATGGTGATCAGCGGCGTCAACGCCAGCGTGGCGCTGACACGCGAGGCTTCCCAGTGCGCCAGCGCTTCGGCGAAGGCGCCGTAGGCGACCAGTGTGTTGGCGCAGGCGAACAACAGCAGGGCCCAGCCGAAGGCATCGAGATTCGGCAGAGCCGAGAAATGACTGAACGGCAACAGCAGCACGCTGGCGACCAGATAAATCAGATACATGATCACCGGTGACGGCCAGGTTTTCAGCAAGGCCTTCTGCGCCAATGCGTAGCCGGCCCAGGTAATCGATGCCACCACCATCCACAACAGGCCAACCACGAATGCCGGGTGCTCGCTCAGTGCCAGCAGTCGCTGATTGAAGAACAACACCAGACCGGCAACAAACACGGCAAAGCCGAGCCATTGTGCTTTGCCGAACGACTCGCCGAACAACAGCACGCTGCCGAGCAACAACAACAGCGGCGCCATCTGGATCAAGGTTTGCGCGCCGGCCGGGCTGATGTGATCAACCGAAATGAGATAACAGACGTAATTGCCGACGATGCCGAGCACCGCGATGGCAAACAGCAGCCAGACCTTGCGCTCGCGCAGCGCCTGCCAACGCAGCGGCTGGCCGCGCCAGCGCAGCCACACGCCCATCACGACTGCGGCCGTCAGGAAACGGAACGCGGTGATGCTGACCGCATCGAGCTGGCCGAGCAGGGTTTTCAGGGCCAGTGGCAGCACACCCCACAACAGGGCGGTGCACAGCGACAGCATGAGGCCGAGTTGCCAGCGGCCAGAGGTGGTATGCATCGGGGAAGGTCGGCGAGCGATTGAGGCGTCATTATCGGCCAAGCGAGTCAGGCTCGCCATGCACGATTACCGTGGCCGCAGAAACCGACTGTTTCCGGCCGGTTCGATTCCGGTTGTATCCGTTCGACATGCTGGCGAGAATACCGGCTTTCCTGTCGGTAACAAGAAGGGCGACCGATGTTGCGTTGGACTGCAGGTCTGATTCTGGCGGCCGTAACGGGCTACGGGGTGAATGTGAACGCGGAACAATTGACGCTCGAGCGGTTGTATCAAGATCCGTCGTTGTCGGGTCCGGTGTTGAAAGCGCCGGCGTTTTCACCGGATGGTCAGCGCATCACCTTTTTGCGTGCCAGCGAAGGCGAGCGTCAGGATCTCTGGCAATACCTGACCGCGACCGGCGAGATCCGCATGTTGGTCGATGTCAGCGTGCTGACCGGTGGCGAAGAAAACCTGTCGGCCGAAGAGCAGGCGCGGCGCGAGCGTCAGCGTGTGACCGGTTCCGGCATCGTCGATTATCAATGGTCACCGGATGGTCAGGCCTTGCTGTTTCCGCTCGCCGGTCAGTTGTACCTGCACACGCCGGATGCCGGCAGCAACGCGACCCGGATGCTCGGCAGTGGCGGTGACATCACCGATGTCCGGTTTTCCTCGTTGGGCCGTTATGTGTCGTTCGTGCGCGATCAAAATCTGTTTGTCATCGATGTGCAAAGTGGCCGTGAGCGGCAGCTGACGCTGGAAGGTGGCGGCCCGATCAAATTCGGCATGGCCGAATTCGTCGCCCAGGAAGAAATGGGCCGCAACACCGGTTACTGGTGGTCGCCGAATGATCAATTCCTGGCGTTCACCCGGGTCGATGAATCGGCCATCGGTGTCGAACAGCGTTATGAACCGGGAAAGGACGAGCTCACTGTCGTCAGCCAACGTTATCCGCGCGCCGGCAGAGCCAATGCCACGGTTCAGCTTGGCGTCATGGATTTGCTCGACGGCCATATCAGCTGGATTGATCTCGGCGCCAATCCGGATACCTATCTGGCGCGGGTCGACTGGCTGCCGGATTCGCGCCAGCTGGCGATTCAGCGGCAAAGCCGCGATCAGAAGCGCCTCGATCTGATCGTTCACGATACCTTGAGCCAGCGTAACCAGATCCTGATCAGTGAAACCAGCCCAACCTGGGTCAATCTGCACAGTGATTTGCGCTTCCTGCGCAGTCGGCCGCAATTTGTCTGGGCCTCGGAGCGCAGCGGCTTCAAGCATCTGTACCTGTATGATCGCAACGGCAAACTGGTCAAGCCGCTGACCGAAGGCAACTGGCAGATCGAAGAACTGAAAGCGATCGATGAAACCAACAACCGGCTCTGGTTCACCGGTTATGCCGATTCACCGCTCGAGCTGCACCTGTACAGCGTCTCGCTCGATGG
>CAMLKQ010000339.1 GCA_946480585.1 uncultured Kangiella sp. | reverse complement strand
ACACGGTGCAGCAGTTCTTGTCTGATGGCCGTTTTGCCGGCGTGATGTTGGCGTTATCGGCGAGCGATGAGCATTTCCCGCATTCCGATGTCGCGCCACTGCCGGTGCTGACTTGCGTTGGTGGCGCCAGCCGGCAAGCGTCGGTGCTGGCGGCGGTCGAGGCATTGGCGACACGTGCCGCGCCGCAGGATTGGTTGTTCGTTCATGACGCTGCCCGGCCGCTGTTGCTGCGTTCCGATCTGGATGCCTTGTTCGCTGTGCTCGCCAGTGAGCCAGTCGGCGCGCTGCTGGGTGCGCCGGTCGCCGATACGCTGAAGCGGCGCGGTGCCAATGGCCATGTCGAGGCCACCGTGCCGCGCGAAGGATTATGGCGTGCGCTGACTCCACAAGTGTTTCGCTACGACATTCTGCGCACGGCGCTGAGCCGCGCCGAACAGGCCGGCATCAGCCACACCGATGACACCGCCGCGGTCGAACAGCAGGGCCAATTTGCCGCGCTGGTGCGCGGCCGCGACGACAACCTCAAAATCACCCAAGGACAGGATCTGCTGATTGCTGAGCAGATCCTGCGTTTCCAGCGCGAGCAGGGTTTGCGCTGAATTTTTCTGTTGTCAGGATTTGCCATGAACATACGCATAGGCCACGGCTACGACGTCCACAAATTCGGTGGCGACAAACCGCTGATTCTGGCTGGCGTCACCATTCCGGGCGCGCAGGGCGTGCTCGCGCATTCTGATGGCGACGTGGTGTTGCACGCGGTTTGCGATGCCATTCTCGGCGCAGCGGCGCTCGGCGATATCGGCGAGCATTTTCCCGACACCGATGAGCGCTGGCGCGGCGCGAGCAGTCGGGCCTTGCTGGCGCACTGCCTGAAACTGGCGGCCGAACGCGGGCTCAAGCCGGTCAATGTCGATGTCACGGTGATCGCGCAGGTGCCGCGACTCGGGCCGCACAAGCAGACCATGCGCGGCCAACTCGCGAGCGATTTGGCCTTGCCGGAGAGCGCGGTGAATCTGAAAGCGACGACCACCGAAGGGCTCGGCTACATCGGTCGCAAGGAAGGCATTGCCGTCCATGCCGTGGCACTGCTGTCTGGTTAACTGTTGTCTGGTGAATGGTCGATGAGTGACATTGGCCGAAAGAAAGCTCCCCGGCGGACGATCGGCCCGGTAACATAAGCCGCAGTGCCCCCTTGTTTGGTGGCTACCGACCTGTACTGCAGGCCTTGGTTAAAAAACGGCTTTCCTACAACAAGAATTGAACCGCATGCGTTTTCTGCTCAGCAACGATGATGGCTATTTCGCGCCCGGACTGAAAGCGTTGGCGCAAGCCTTGGCGCCGCTCGGTGACGTCACCGTGGTGGCGCCGGATCGCAATCGCAGCGGCGCCAGCAACTCGCTGACGCTGGATGCGCCGATTCGCTATCACCTGACCGTGGAAGGTTATTTCGCCGTCACCGGCACCCCGACCGATTGCGTCCATCTGGCGACGCACCGGCTGATGCCGCAGCCGCCGGATATCGTCATTGCCGGCATCAACAACGGCGCCAATCTCGGCGACGACGTGATGTACTCCGGCACCGTCGCGGCTGCGATGGAAGGCCGTCATCTCGGCTATCCCGCGATTGCCATGTCACTGCTCGGCGCCGACTGCGTGCATTACGACACCGCGGCGGCGGTGGCGGTGCAGCTGGTGCGCAACCTGCACAACCATCCGCTGGAACCGAACCGCATCCTGAACGTCAATGTTCCGGATTTGCCGCTCGATCAGATCAAAGGTTTCAAAGTGACCCGGCTGGGTCATCGGCACCGGGTCGATACCATCATTCCGGCGCGCGATCCAAAAGGTCGCGACGTGTACTGGATTGGCCCGCCGGCGCAAGGCGATGATGCTGGCGAAGGCACCGATTTCCATGCCATCGACAACGGCTATGTGTCGGTGACGCCGCTGCAAGTCGACATGACGGCGCACGGCAGCCTCGCCAAACTGAGTGAGTGGATCGAGGGCATGCGGCCATGACGACGCTGAACATGCGCGGGATCGGCATGACCTCCGATCGCACCCGGACCCGGTTGGTGCAGCGGCTGCAGGAAGAAGGCATCCGCAACACCATGGTGCTGGCGGTGATGGCCGGGGTGCCGCGCCACATCTTTGTCGACGAGGGAATTGCCCATCGCGCGTACGAAGACACGGCATTGCCGATCGGCCGCGGCCAGACGATTTCGCAGCCGTTCATCGTCGCCAAGATGACCGAAATCCTGCTCGATGCCGGGCCGCTGAAAAAAGTGCTCGAGATCGGCACCGGCTGCGGCTACCAGACCTCGGTGCTGGCGCAGCTGGTCGACGAGGTTTACACCGTCGAGCGCATTGCCGAGCTGCAGCAGCAAGCCAAGAACCGGCTCGATGCCTTGCAGCTCACCAATATCGAATACCGGCACGGTGATGGTTTTCAGGGGTGGAAAGACAAAGGTCCGTTTGATGGCATCATCGTGACGGCGGCGCCGCTGGCGGTGCCGCCCGCGCTGGTCGCGCAGTTGGCCGACGGCGGCCGGCTGGTGGTGCCGGTTGGCCAAAGCAATGGCACCCAGAACCTGATGCTGATCGAAAAACGCGGTGACCAGCTGCAGAGCGCCATCATGGACAAGGTGCGTTTTGTGCCGCTGCAGCCAGGGCCCACGGAATGAGGATCGAGTGAGGTGGCGGTGAGCCGCAATTCGGTAGCGCTGGTCCTGTGCTGTTCGCTGTTGTTCGGCTGCATGCCGCCACCAATGGCGCCGGTTGAGTCACGCCTGGTGGCGCAAAACGATGCGCTCGACCGTGGCTACCATGTCGTCGGTGCCGGCGAGACCCTGTATTCCATTGCCTTTGCCTACGATCTCGACTTTCGGACCCTTGCCCGCTGGAACGGGATAGGTACCGATTATCGGATTTTTGCTGGCCAACGGCTGAAATTGTCCGGGCCACGGCTACCATCTGGAACCTACGAACGTCAAAGTTCTGACGAAAACGTCAAAATATCGGCGGCTGAAGCCCCGCCCGCATCGACCGAATTGCCATCTAAACGGCCGTCTGATGAGGCTTCCAGTCCTCGAAAACCGGCTGAGGAAAAGGTCGGAGCAGTAGCAAAACCGTCGTCTGTGAAGCCCGTCACAGCACCGG
>CAMLKQ010000338.1 GCA_946480585.1 uncultured Kangiella sp. | reverse complement strand
CCGACCAGCCGAAAACGGGTGTCGGTCGGCAACTCCACCCGTTGCAGCAGTTGCAGCGCCAGTGCGCTGACTTCATCGACATTGCCGATGCGCTCGCCCGGGGTGACGCTGCGGGTGTAAATCTTGAATTGATCCGTTTTCAGTTTCAGCACCACGGTGCGCGCGATCCGTTCGGTTTTGCGCGTGGCCGCCCAGGCTTTTTCCGCCAGTTGCCGTATCGCCGGTGCCAGCTGATCGCGAAAGCGGTCGACATCGAAAGTGTCTTCGGCAGAGATCGACTGCACCGGCCGATCCGGTTTGACTTCACTGTGATCGATGCCGCGCGCCAGCTCGTGCAAGCGCAAGCCATAGCGGCCGAACCGGCGCTCCAGTTCGACCATCTCCCAGCTGCGCAAATCACCGACCGAGCGGATGCCGTAGCGGGCGAGTTTCGCTTCCATCACTTTGCCAACACCGGGAATGCGGCCGACTGACAAGGGCGCGAGAAAATCGAGCACTTCGTGTGGCTGGATCACGAACAGACCATTCGGCTTTTTCCAGTCCGAGGCGATTTTGGCCAGAAACTTGGCTGGTGCGACCCCGGCCGAGGCGTTCAGCTGGGTTTCTTCCTTGATTTGCCGACGTATGGTTTGCGCGACTTTGGTGGCAGTCGGCAAGCCGGTTTTGTTCGCGGTGACATCGAGATAGGCTTCGTCCAACGACAGCGGTTCAACCAAGTCGGTGTGGCGCAAAAAAATCTCCCGCACCTGGCGCGACACCGCTTTGTAACGGCCGAAATCCGGTGGCACGAATACCGCTTCCGGGCACAACCGCTCGGCGGTAATGGCCGGCATCGCTGAGCGCACACCAAAACGGCGCGCTTCGTACGAGGCGGCGCAGACCACTGAGCGTTTGCCGCGCCAGGCGACCACCACCGGCTTGCCGCGCAGGCTCGGGTCGTCACGCTGTTCGACCGAGGCGTAGAAGGCATCCATGTCGACGTGGATGATTTTGCGCATACCGCTGTGGTGGGTGAGGAAGGCTCGGGCGGCAGTGTACACCGCCGTCCACTCAAGCCGGTTTGGCCGGTGTCCGCGCTGCTGTCAGGCTGTTGTCAGCAGCCATGGCGTGCCGTTCGGGATTCTGCACGGTGACAAACGCCGGGAAACCGGTCAGCATGTCCGGCGCCCGGCGAGCCCAGTGCCGGCGCGCTCATGGAGGACTTGCCCAGCATGACGGAGTTTCACTATCGCTTTCGCTTTCCGGATGGCAACGACAAGTTGTTCACCGTCCGGCTCGATGGCAGCACCCCGGCGGCGGAGAGCCGGCGTCCGGACGAGTTGCCGGCCTGGACGCGGCTGGAGTTTCACCAGTGCCCGAACTGCCCGCTGCGCAAAGAAGACAGCCCGCACTGCCCGATGGCGGTCAGTTTTGCCCGGCTGGTCGAAGTGACCGGCAAATACCATTCGCACGATACCGTCACCGTCGAGGTGCAAACGCCGCAGCGGGAGTTCACCAAGACCACCTCGCTGCAAAGTGCGGTCGGTTCATTGATGGGTCTGCTGTCGGCCACCAGCGGTTGCCCGCGCTCTCGTTTCCTGAAGCCGATGGCGCAATTCCATCTGCCGTTCTCGACCGAGAAGGAAACCATTTACCGGGCTGCGTCGATGTACCTGCTGGCGCAATACCTGCTCGACAAGAACGGTGGCAAACCGGATTGGGATCTGCGTGTGTTGCACGCGCATTATGACGAGCTGCAAATCGTCAACGCCCATGTGATCAAACGGGTCAGTGCCAGCAGTGAACGCGATGGCCCGTCCAATGCGCTGGTCGTGCTCGATTCGATGGCCAAGCTGCTGCAGTTCTCGATCGACGAGGCGCTGTCGGACATGTGGCCAGTGTTTGAGCCGTACCGCACCGAGCTGGCCGGCTGAGCTTTCACACGGACAACAAAAAAGGCCGCGATTGCGGCCTTTTTTGTTGCTGCTGGGCAGTCGCGTCGATCAACCGAGGTTGAATTCGATGCCTTGCGCCAGGGTCGGCTTGTTGCCGTAGAAAATCGTGTTGGTCTGGCGACGCATGTACGACTTCCAGGCATCGGAGCCGGCTTCGCGGCCGCCACCGGTTTCTTTCTCGCCACCAAACGCACCGCCGATTTCGGCGCCCGAGGTGCCGATGTTGACGTTGGCGATACCGCAATCCGAACCGAGCGCCGACAGGAAGTATTCGGCGTTCTTCAGGTTGTTGGTGAAGATCGACGACGACAGGCCGAAACGCGAGGCGTTGTTCAGCGCAATCGCTTCGTCCAGCGTGTCGTAGGTCATCACGTACAGAATCGCGGCGAAGGTTTCGTTTTGCACGGCTTCGAAATGATTCTTGGCGCGGATGATGGTCGGCTCGACGAAATGGCCCGGGCCGGCAATGCGCTTGCCACCAGCGAGCAGTTCGCCGCCTTCTTTCACGGCCAGGGCAATGGCGTTTTCGTACATCTTGACGGCCGCTTCATCGACCAGCGGGCCCATCAAGGTGTTCTTGTCCATCGGGTTGCCGATCTTGACCTGCTTGTAGGCATCGACAATCGCTTTGACCACTTCGGCCTCGCGCGACTTGTGCACGATCAGGCGACGAGTCGTGGTGCAGCGCTGACCGGCAGTGCCAACGGCGCCGAACACGATCGACGGCACGGCGATTTTCAGATCGGCGGTTTCGTCAACGATGATGGCGTTGTTGCCCGACAGTTCCAGCAGGCACTTGCCGAAACGTTCGGCGACTTTGGCGCCAACCAAGCGGCCGACTTGCGACGAGCCGGTGAACGACATCTTGGCGACGCGCTTGTCGGCGACGAAGGCTTGCGACAGCTTGTTCTCGGCGTTGTCGATGAACAGTTGGAAAATCGGCGGGCAGTTGTTGCGGGCCAGCACGTCGTTGCAGATCTTCTGCACAGCAACGGCGCACAGCGGGGTCTTCGGCGACGGCTTCCAGACGGTGACGTTGCCGCAAATCGCCGCGAGGAAGGCGTTCCAGGCCCAGACGGCAACCGGGAAGTTGAACGCGCTCATGACACCGACGATACCGATCGGGTGCCACTGCTCCTTCATCGAGTGATCCGGACGCTCGGAGTGCATCGACAGGCCGTACAGCATGCGCGACTGACCGACCGCGAAATCGGCCATGTCGATCATTTCCTGCA
>CAMLKQ010000337.1 GCA_946480585.1 uncultured Kangiella sp. | reverse complement strand
CGATAACGGACGATAACGGTTCAGACATGAAAGAACATTTGGATGAACGCCGGCGTTGGCTGGCCTTGTTGGTGTTATGTCTCGGCGAATTGATGATTGTGCTCGACACCACCATCGTCAACGTCGCGCTGCCGTCGATCCGGCAGGATTTGCAATTCAGTGAAACCGCGCTGGTCTGGGTGGTCAATGCCTACATGCTGACCTTCGGCGGCTTTTTGTTGCTCGGTGGCCGGCTTGGCGATCTGTACGGGCAGCGAAAAATGTTCCTGCTTGGGCTCGTGCTGTTCACGCTGGCATCGCTGGCCTGCGGACTCGCTGGCAGCCAATCGGTGCTGATTGCCGCGCGCGCCATTCAGGGCCTCGGCGGCGCCGTGGTGTCGGCGGTGGCGCTGTCGCTGATCATGAATCTCTACACCGAAGACGGCGAGCGCGCCAAAGCCATGGGCGTGTACGGTTTTGTTTGCGCCGGTGGCGGCAGCGTCGGCGTGTTGCTCGGCGGCCTGCTGACCGATGGTTTGAGCTGGCACTGGATCTTTCTGGTCAATCTGCCGATCGGATTGGTGGTGTACTGGCTGTGCCTGCGCCTGATCCCGTCGCTGCCGGGCCAAATCGAATCCGATCCAAGCGGCAACAGCAAACTCGATGTCGGCGGCGCCTTGTCGGTGACCGCATCGCTGATGCTGGCGGTGTATGCGGTGGTCGATGGCAACGAGGCCGGTTGGGATTCGCTGCAGACGCTTGGCCTGCTCGGCATGTCGCTGCTGTTGATGCTGACCTTCCTGTGGATTGAAGCGACGGTGAAGCAGCCGTTGATGCCGCTGGCGCTGTTCCGCTTGCGCAGCGTCGCGGTGGCGAATGTGGTCGGGGTGCTGTGGGCCGCCGCAATGTTTGCCTGGTTCTTCATTTCCGCGCTCTACATGCAGCTGGTGTTGCAGTACACGCCGATGCAGGTCGGGCTCGCGTTCCTGCCGGCCAACCTGATCATGGCGGCGTTCTCGCTCGGCTTGTCGGCAAAAATTGTCATGCGCTTTGGCATCCGGGCGCCGCTCGCGGTCGGTTTGCTCATCGCGGCAATCGGCCTGCTGCTGTTTGCCCGGGCACCGGTAAACGGCAACTTCTGGATTGATTTGCTGCCGGGCATGGTGCTGTCCGGCATCGGAGCCGGCATTGCGCTCAATCCGGTCTTGCTGGCCGCGATGAGTGAAGTCGAGCAGAGCGATTCCGGGCTCGCGTCCGGCATCGTCAACACCTCGTTCATGATGGGTGGCGCGCTGGGTCTCGCCGTGCTGGCGAGCCTGGCCGCTGCGCAGACACATGGCGTCAGCGCCGGCGGTGCTGACGATGTGAGTGCCTTGAATGCCGGTTACCAAACCGCGTTTTTGATCGGTGCCGGCTTTGCTGTGTTGGCGGCGCTGCTCGGTGGGTTGTTGCTGCGCAGCCGCGCTGCCAGCAACAACGACAGCGCCTTGCAAGCAAGCAAACCTGAAGCGGTCGCGCCGGTGCTCGACTGACAACTGGCGGATCACCTCGCCCATCACGCGACGGTGATCCGCACCGACCCAAGGAGAAAACCCATGTCCGCATCAATGCCATTCAACCCGAAACTGGATCTGCGGTTTGAACGCGTGGTCGACATCGCACCGGAGCTGGTCTGGCGTGCCTGGACCGAACCGCAGCACATCGTCCACTGGTTCACCCCGAAACCGTGGCAAACACCGGAATGCGAAATTGATCTGCGGCCGGGCGGCCGGTTTTATACCGTGATGCAATCGCCGGACGGCGAACGCATTGCCGGTGCCAGTTGCTACATCGAGATTGTGCCGAATCGCAAGCTGGTCTGGACCTGCGCACTGGAACCGGGTTACCGGCCGGTGACACCGAAACAAAGTTCCGGGTCCTGTGGCGACTTCCTGTTCACCGCCATCATTGAACTGGAGCCGGTGACCACGGCCAATGGCAGCGGCACCAAATACACTGCCACGGTGCTGCACGCCGACGAGGAAAGCCGTCAGCAACACGATGCCATGGGCTTCGAACACGGCTGGAGCGCGGCGCTGGACCAGCTGGTTGAGCACATGAAAGCGCAGTGATGCCCGCGCGGCATAGTGAGGCATAGCGCGGTACGAAACGGTCCGGCTGCACCGCAGCCACGCAAAGAAAAGAAATGAAAAGGAGCACACCATGGGACGCCAACTTTACGTCAACCTGCCAGTCAGCAACATTCCGAAGACCAAGGCTTTCTTCTCGGCACTCGGCTTCACTTTCGAGCCGAAATTCTCCAATGATGACGCCATCTGCATGATCATCGCCGACGCCATTTATGTGATGCTGCTGGTCGAGCCGTTCTTCAAGAGTTTTATCAAGAAAGACATCAGTAACGCCAAACACAGCACGGAAGTGCTGCTCTGCTTGTCCTGCAACAGCCGTCAGGAAGTCGATGCGCTGACCGACAAGGCGCTCAGCGCCGGTGGCAAATTGGCGCGCGACGCACAAGATCTCGGATTCATGTACAGCCAGGCATTCGAAGATCTCGACGGCCATATCTGGGAACTGATGCACATGGACCCGAATGCCATGCCGGCGAATGCATGACCAGCCGAGCATTGATGGCCGGCAATCAGGTCAGTCCGCGCACGGCTGGTCGTGCTGCGCTCGCCTGTGGCACAGTGGCGTTTTCCACCGTGTCACAGGAATTTCGCATGCGAGCCGACCATGACAAGCATCGCGCATCAAGCGTGGTCTCCGATCAGGAACTGAGCATCACCCGCTTGTTGAACGCCCCGCGTGAGCTGGTATTTAAAGTCTGGACCGATCCGCGCCACATCATGCAGTGGTGGGGGCCACGAGGTTTTCACAATACCGCCTGCGAGCTCGATCTGCGCCCCGGCGGCCGCTTTGCCCTGCAGATGGCCGGACCGGATGGCACGAGCTATCCCTGCACCGGTTACTACGAAGAAATTGTGCCGCCGGAACGCTTGGTGTTTGTCGGCGAGGCCGACGACGGTCACCCCTGTGGCGCCGGCTTGCCGCCACGCGCACGGGTCACCGTGACACTGATCGATTATCACGGCAAGACCGAGCTGACCCTGCACACCCGCTTTGAATCGGTGGCGATGCAACAAGCGGCAATGGCACACGGTTACCGCGAGGGCTGGCAAGGCGCCTTGCAGCG
>CAMLKQ010000336.1 GCA_946480585.1 uncultured Kangiella sp. | reverse complement strand
CAACGGGTCTTAGCCATTTCTTCTGCCCCGGACCGCTGCCCTGCGAGGGATTCATGCTTACGCCCCGTTCCCGTTTTGATTGGTTGTTGCCAGCACCGCTGGCCTTGCTGCTGACCCTTGCGGCCTGTGGTGCGCCGGAGCCGACGCAGGCGCCGCCGCGACCGGTGCGCTCGACCATCGTCAAAGCCGAATCGCTGGCGCCGAGCGCGACTTATTCCGGTGAAGTGCGGGCGCGTTACGAAACGCCGCTGGCGTTCCGGGTGGCGGGCAAGCTCGCCGAGCGTCGGGTTGAAGTCGGTACCGTGGTGAAAAAAGGTCAGGTGCTGGCGCGGCTCGACGAAGCCGATTTGCAATTGCAGGCGGCGGCGACCGAAGCCGGCAAAGTCGCCGCGCAAGCGCAACTGGCGCGCGCGAAAGCCGATTACGAACGCTACAAGGCGCTGCGGGAAAAAAATCTGGTCAGCGAGTTCGATTTCAAAAGCGTGCAGACCAATTACGAAGTCGCACAGTCGCAATATCAGCAAGCGGTGGCGCAAGCACGGGTCGGCGACAATCAGGCGGCGTACACGACGCTCGTCGCCGATGCCAATGGCGTGGTGACCGCGCTGCAAGCGGAAATCGGTCAAGTGGTGGCGGCCGGCCAGCCGGTGATCACGCTGGCGCGCAGTGGTGAACGCGACGTGCAGATCGCGGTGCCGGAATCGCGCGTCGATGAGCTGCGCCGCGCCACCGATATCGCCGTGCGCCTGTGGGCCAAACCGGACAAAGCCTATCGCGGCAAAGTGCGCGAAATTGCGCCCGATACCGATCCGATCACCCGCACTTACAACACCCGCATCACCGTGCTTGATGCCGACACCGATCTGAAGCTGGGCATGACGGCGACGGTGACGCTGACCGGCGCGGGTGCGCAGGCCTTCCGGTTGCCGCTGACGGCGATTTACCAAACTGGTGAGCAGCCCAACGTCTGGATTGTGGATGGCACCGGCAAGGTGTCGCTGCGCGAAGTCACGCTTGGTGATTTTGTCGAGAACGACGTCATCGTCCTCAGCGGTCTGACGGATGGGGAGCGCGTCGTTACTGCCGGCGTCAACCGGCTGGTGACAGACCAGACCGTCAAGCTGATTGAGGGTGAATGATGCGCGGGCCGAACCTGAGCGAGTGGGCGCTCAAGCATCAGACACTGGTGCTCTATTTCATGTTGCTGATTGCCGCCGCCGGCGTGTTCAGCTATTTCAAACTTGGCCGTGCCGAAGACCCGTCGTTCACCTTCCGGGCGATGGTGATCAATATCGCCTGGCCGGGTGCCACCGCCCGTGAAATGGAGCAGCAGGTCACCGACCGTATCGAAAAGAAGTTGCAGGAAACGCCCGGCATCGATCACATCAACAGCTTCTCCAAGCCCGGCGAAGCTTACATTTTTGTGTTCCTGCGCGATAACGTCGATCCGAAAACGATTCCGAATTCGTGGTATCAGGTTCGCAAGAAACTGTCCGATATTCGCCACACCTTGCCGAGCGACGTCATCGGCCCGTTTTTCAACGACGAGTTCGGCGACACCTTTGGCAACATCTACGCGCTGACCGCCGATGGTTTCAGCCCCGCCGAGCTGCGCGTGTACGCCGAGAAAGCCCGGCAGGAATTGCTGCGGGTGCCGGACGTCGCCAAGGTGGAATTGCTCGGCGTGCAGCCGGAAAAGATCTACATCGAACTGTCGGACAGCAAGCTTGCCACGCTCGGTCTCGATCCCGGCCTCATCATCAACACACTGCAAACGCAGAACGTGATGACCTCGGCTGGTGATGTGGTCACCGACAGTAATCGTGTGTATCTGCGGGTCACCGGCAATTTCGAAACTGTCGATCACATCCGTGAGATCGGCATCCAAGCCAACAATCGCAGCTTCCGGCTCGGTGACATTGCCCGCATTTACCGCGGCTACGCCGATCCGCCGGGTGTGCGCATGCGCTTCAAAGGTCAGGATGCCGTCGGCTTGTCGGTGTCGATGCAACCGGGCGGCGACATCCTCAAGCTCGGCGAGCGGCTCGATGCAACCTGGGAGCGGGTGCTGGCCGGCTTGCCGATCGGCATCGACGTGCACCGGGTGTCGGATCAGCCGGCGGTGGTGAAAACCTCGGTCAACGAATTCATGCGCACGCTGTTCGAAGCGGTCGCCATTGTGCTTATCGTCAGCTTCTTCAGCCTTGGCATGCGCACCGGTCTGGTGGTGGCGCTGTCGATTCCGCTGGTGCTGGCGGCGGTGTTCCTGTGCATGCGCCTGTTCGGCATCGATCTGCAAAAAATTTCGCTCGGCGCGCTGATCATCGCGCTCGGTCTGCTGGTTGACGATGCCATCATCGCGGTCGAGATGATGAAGCTCAAACTGGAGCAGGGCTGGGACCGGGTGCGGGCCGCTACCTTCGCCTACACCAGCACGGCGTTCCCGATGCTGACCGGCACGCTGATCACGGCGGCCGGTTTTTTGCCTGTCGGGCTAGCTGAGTCCGCCGCCGGTGAATACACCTTCGGGATCTTTGCGGTGGTGGGTCTGGCGCTGATGATCAGCTGGATCGTGGCGGTGATCTTCACGCCGTATATCGGTTACAAACTGCTGCCGGAAAATCTCGCCGACAGCCATCACGGCCACGAAGTGTATGACACGCCGTTCTACAACCGCTTCCGGGCGATGGTTGACTGGTGTGTGCAGCACCGGCGCATCGTGATCGCGGCCACCGCACTGGCCTTTGTGCTGTCGGTGCTCGGGTTCCGGTTTGTCCAGCAGCAGTTCTTTCCGGATTCGACCCGGCCCGAGCTGATTGTCGATCTGTGGTCGCCGGAGGGCTCGTCCCATCTCGCCACCGAAGCGCAGGCGCGCAAACTGGAAGCGCTGTTGAAGGACGATCCGCGGGTCGAAAACTACGTCGCGTATCTGGGCGGCGGCAGCCCGCGTTTCGTGCTGGTGCTCGATCAGCAGATGCCGAACACCAATCTGGCCGAGTTCGTCATCCTGGCCAAGAGCCTGAAAGATCGGGAGTCGTTGCTGGCGGATTTGCGCAAACGCTTTGACGAAGATTTTCCCGGCGTGCGGGCACGCGCTTCGCGTTTGCCGAACGGGCCGCCGGTCGGCTATCCGGTACAGTTCCGCGTCATGGGCTACAACCCGGAAAAAGTGCGCGAGTACGCGGCGGAAGT
>CAMLKQ010000335.1 GCA_946480585.1 uncultured Kangiella sp. | reverse complement strand
GTCAGCGTGCCGGGCACCGGCTGACACCAGCGATCGGAATCGCCGTCCTGCCAGACCAGATCGTAATGGGCGATGTCCTTGCCGGTGATGTCGAGCCAGAGCATGGAGCTCGCGACACCGCGACCGTGGCGAAAAAATTCGTCGAGCTCGCTCAGTGTCAGTCGCTTGCCGCGCAGCACACCGTTGTTGTCGCAGAGCAAGGCGTAGATGTGATCGATACTCGGAAAGCGGCGGCGAAACTCTTGCAGCTCGTTGAGCAGTTCGTGATGGGTTTGCATGTTCATGTTGCGAGCTCCGTCAATGCAGATGTTGTTCTTGTAGGAGCGGCCTTCGCCGCGATGTGTCGAGGTGGCCGGCGGCATTTTTTGGTGGCACATGGCGACACCGGCGCCGGTTTTCTGTGGGAGCGGGCTTGCCCGCGCTGGCTTTTCGGAGAATGCCGAATCGTCGCGGGCAAGCCCGCTCCCACAGCAAGAAGATCGATCAGCCGGCAGGTTGTGACAGGTGCTTCAGCAAGAGCAGGCTCTCGTCGAGCGCATTGAGCAGCGCGTCGATATCGGCGCGCTGGGTCAGCGGCGAAACGAGGCACATGTGATGGAACGGGGTCACTAAAATGCCGCGATTGAGCAAGGCCAGATGCAGCGCGGCGCCGAGGCCGTGATCGTCTTCACGGGCCAGTGCTTCGCCGCCATTGCGTGGCACGCTCGGGGCAAAAATCCATTCGCAGCGGGCGCCG
This sequence comes from uncultured Kangiella sp., assembly GCA_946480585.1. The sequence continues at coordinate 2,466 of CAMLKQ010000335.1, read as the reverse complement.
ACTTGCGCGACCGACCACGGCAACTCATGTTTGGCAAACAGCGCGCGCAGTGAGTTGGCGAGTGCTTCGGCGAGCGGCAGCATGTGCGCGTAAGCAGCGGGAGTCATCACCTCGGTCAGCATCGCGCGCATGGCGCGCAACGTCAGCAAATTGGCCGACAGCGTGGTACCCATGCCGCTGTGTCCGGGTTCGCGCTGGGCGTTGACGCGCGCCATCTTGTCGAACACTTCGGCGCTGAAACCATAGACCGCTGCGCAGAGGCCGCCGGCGATCGGTTTGCCGATGACAAAGAAATCCGGCTTCAGTTGGTGCGTGCCGGTGTAGCCGCCCCAGCCGCTGGAAATGCAGTGGGTCTCGTCAATGGCGAGCAACACGCCGTGCTTTTTGCACTCGGCTTGCGCGAATGCCCAGTAGTCGTCATCGGGCAGCACCATGCCGCAGTTGGTCATCACCGGCTCGGCCAGCAGCACGGCAATGTCGCCACGCGCAAGCGCCGCGGAAAGTGCCGCGCGATCGTTGAACTCCACCGCAACGGTGCTCTGCGACAAATCGAAAATCTGGCCGACCAGACCGGGCCGGTTGAACGTGCGCGCGCCGTCGCTGTGCACCATGGTTTCTTCGACGGTGCCGTGATAGCAGCCGTTGAACACCAGCACCTTTTCTTTTTTCGGATCATTGAGCCGCGCAACGGCGCGCGCCCAGCGCAGCATGGCGCGGTTGGCGTCGGTGGCGGTGGCGGTGACCTGCCAGTAGGGCAGGCCGAAACGTTCGGAAAGGTGGCGAGCGATGGCAGCGGCATCGGCGCCGGGCAGCATCGCGGTCAGGCCGTCGCCGGCGTGCTCGCGCAGCACCCGGGCGACCGGTTCCGGTGAATGACCAAACATGGCGCCGGTGTCGCCAAGGCAGAAATCGCGGTAGCGGTTGCCGTCGAGATCGGTCAGCGTGATACCACGGGCATGGTCGATGAAGAGCGGCACCGGTGTGCCCCAGTCCTTCATCCAGTGCATCGGCACGCCGCCCGGCAGATGTGCCTTGGCCTCGGCGTATAGCGCGCGGCTCTGCGGCCGGCGGGCGAGAAAACGATCAGCCTCCTGCTGCTGCAGGGCGGCGATGGCCTTGGCCGTGAACGGGCCCAAGGCCGCTGTGGCATGTGTCATGGCGGATCTCGCGGCCGGCCAGCCTTGATATTGACTGGCCGTCCAAAATAATGGGCTTGCTGTCCATGATGCTAAACGGCTGGCTGACTATCGGGGATGGCGGGGCAGGCTGTCAACGGGCGGGGGGTCTGTCACAGGACTTGGCGCTCGGATGGTGAGTCCGATGGGTGTGGCTGCCGCCAATGAAGAGCGTTGCTGTTGAGCTGGCATCGGAGCAATCGGTTGGCGTGCAGAGGTGTTGCCGGTTGTGGTGCTTGCGCGGTTTCTGGTTCGGTTGATTTGGGTGTCGCCGAGGTCAAACAACGCGCGAACGTGTCGGTTGGCACGCACGTTATACATCGCAGTGCGCAGAAAAATTGCAGCTATTCTTGAGAGCCAATTGGTAAAGCGGCAATTCTCCCGGTTGCATTCAATCGGACCATCCGGCATGGTGACCGCCATCGTGAACAAGCGTAGTACTTAAGCTGATTATTTCTCTACATTCAGATACATAGCGCAGGAGTCATGCGGTGAAAAAAGGCTGGCTGGGATTGGTATTGGTAAGCGCGGTGGTGGTGGCAGGTTGCCAGCATGGCGCCAATGCACAACAACGCATTCGGGTGATGTCGGCGGATGGCACACTGCGTCAGGAGATCGTGACGGTGGCGACGGTCGAATCCCTGCAGTCTCTGTGGCAGAACCGCAAACAGGCATTGGTGAAAATCCGGCCGGCGTTCAATCATCGCGTCGAGTTCAGCAATGCCGCCAGCGAGCAATGGTTGTACTCGGAAGCTGGCTATGCCGTGCTGGCGAGTGAGCCATACGGCACGATGTATTTGATGGCGGAGCGTGAACGCATCAACGCCATGTTGGGTATCAAGTAAAGCGAACGGAACAGGTAGTCGTTGCGGCAGGGCGTTTGCTCCTGCCAAGCGTGGTCAATCAGGAGTCTTATCATGTTGAAGTGGAAGTCAGCGCAGATGTCGGCAATCGCCGTTGCAGTGGCCATTGGCCTTGGTGCGGGGGCCGCGTGGGCCGAGGAGGTCCGGTATCACGACGATCATCGGCAAACGGCCAAGCTGGTGTTTGCGCCGACGGTTGCCAACAAGGCCAACCTGCAGGGCGAAGCGCTGGCAAAGGCCTACCTGAGCCAGAGCGCGAAGCGTTTTGGTATCGACAATCTGGCTGACATGAAGCTGTATCGAATTCAGGAAAGCCTGACCGGTACGCACTACCACTACCAACAGACCATCAACGGCATTCCGGTCCTGCGCGGCGAAGCCATTGTCTCGATCAGCAAGCGTGATGGCAGTGTCATGCGTGCGTTCAA
>CAMLKQ010000334.1 GCA_946480585.1 uncultured Kangiella sp. | reverse complement strand
TGATTGTAGGCGGCCCAAGCGGCCAGATGTCATGGTTTCGCGTGCGGTAGCGACGCTTTTTGTCCGGTTGTTTTACAAGGCTTGCTTGATGTAAGTGATTACTTTCGAAAAAGCTTCTGGAGATATACAGAGCGATACAAACGGAGCAGAACTTGCTACCGACAACAGACCGCCCACCTCGAGGCGGGCAACGCTAAGCAAGGAGCTGTATCCATGAAAAATCGCTTGGGAATCACCCTGCTCGCTCTCAGCATCGCCAGCGTCACGCAGGCCGCCGACTATGTCATCACCGCCGCGCAATGGGACGCCAGCCGGCAGGCGGCGGTCGAAGCCGCCGGTGGCACGGTGCGCTTCGCCCATGCCGGTGCCGGCGTCGCGGTGGTCAGCAGTGAGCGTGCCGATTTCCTCGACGCCATCCGCACGCAGCCCGGCATCAGTGGCGCTGCCCCGGACCGCGTCGTGCAATGGCAACAGCCGACCGAAGTCGCGCTGTCCGACGCCGAACTCGACCAGCAAACCGCCGGCAACCCGTTCACCAATCCGCTGTACGCGCTGCAATGGGCGCCGGCCTCGGTCGAAGCACCGGCGGCTTGGCAGCTCGGCTACACCGGCAAAGGTGTGCGGGTCGCGGTGCTGGATGGTGGTCTGTTCGATGCCCATCCGGATCTGGCCGCCAACGTCGATGTCGCGGCGTCTCGCTCGTTTGTGCCGGGCCAGGCATTCAACACCGACACCGGTACCTTCTGGCATGGCACCCATGTCGCCGGCATCGTCGCCGCACGCGACAACAACACCGGCGTGGTTGGCATTGCGCCGGAGGCGACCATCATCGGCGTCAAAGTGCTGCATGCCGGCAGCGGCGCGTTTTCCTGGGTCATTGAAGGCCTGCTCTACGCCGCCGATGAAGGCGATGCCGACATCCTGAACCTGAGCCTCGGCGCCGATTTCAACCGCGGTGATCGCGATGCCGCTGAACTGGTGTCGGCGCTCAATCGCGCGGTCAATTACGCCAGCCGACACGGTGCGCTGGTGATCAGTGCCGCCGGCAACGACGGTTACGATCTCGATCACAGCGGCAACCTGATCACGGTGCCGGCGATGTCCGGCAACGGCGTCGCCATTTCCGCCACCGGCCCGATGGGCTGGGCGCTCGGCAACGACAATGGCCGCCGGCCAAGCAGCTACACCAACTATGGCCAGTCGATGATTCACGTCGCCGGCCCCGGCGGTGATTTCGCTTATCCGGGCAATGAAAACTGCAACGTCGCCGGCATTGTTCGGCCGTGCTGGGTGTTCGACATGGTGCTGTCGACCTCGCGCGCCGGCTACTCGTGGGCGGCTGGCACCTCGATGGCGGCACCGGCCGCTGCCGGTGTGGCCGCGCTCATCAAGCAGCGCTTCCCGGATACCGATGGCGCCCAGCTCAAGAGCAAACTGGCGCAAAGTGCCGATGACGAAGGCAAGACCGGTCACGATGCCTACTACGGTCGCGGCTTCGTCAATGCCCGCCGCGCGGTGAGTCAGTAAGCGCGTCGACATTACCGAGCAGTACAAACGGGCGCCAGTTGGCGCCCGTTTTGTTGTCGGAATGTATCAAGCGCGCAGCTATCAAGCCTGGCTGCGGCTGAATCCGATTCGGTAAAACTGTCCTGCTCAACTACACTTGGCAATCACTAAGGCCGGTCGGTTTTTGATTGTGTTTGATGCGTTTTTTCACCAGCACCATGCCGTACTGTTGCTGATCGACCCGGCGACCGGCCATATCGTCGATGCCAATCCAGCCGCCGCGCGCTTCTACGGTTATGCACTCGACCAGCTGCGGCAGCTCAACATCGCCGACATCAACACCCTGTCGCCAGAGCAAATTCGCGCCGAAATGCAGCGGGCACAGGCCGAACAGCGCAATACCTTCCTGTTCCCGCACCGGCTCGCCAGTGGCGAGATCCGAACCGTCGAAGTGTTGTCGAGCCCGCTGCAGCAAGACGACCGCACGCTGCTGGTGTCAATCATCCGCGATGTCACGGTACAGCAGCACAACAACATTGAACTGCAGCAGCATCGTGACTTGCTGCAGGCGCTGGTCAACAGCAGCCCGGACTGGATTTTCGTCAAGGACCGCGAGTTCCGGTTCTTGCTGGTCAACGACGCCATGGCGGCCGGTCTTGGTCGCCAGCCGAGCGAGATGATCGATCATTTCGATACCGAGTTTTATCCGGCTCACCTGTTCCGTCGTGACCCCGCCACCGGTCAGCGCGGCTTCCGCGATGAAGATGAACAGGTTCTCGCCGGCGAAACCCTGCAGTGCGACCGCCGTATCGATCTGCCCGACGGCGGCTACCGGCTATTCGACACCTGGAAAGTCCCGCTACGCGATGAAAGTGGCGCGGTCTACGCCATTCTCGGCATGGCCCGCGACATCACCGAACGCGCCCGCAACGAAGAGTTGCAACGGGAAGCCGAAGCGATTCTGCAGGTGTTGACCGAAGGCGTGTTGATGGTCGCCAAGAGTGGCCGCATCCTGCGTTGCAATCCGGCTGCCAGTGCCATTCTCGGGCTCGGCTGGGACGAGTTGCAGCAGCAGCCGACCAGTGACCCGCGCTGGCATGTGGTCGATGAAAACGAACAGATCATTCAACCGGAAGACTATTCCGATTCGATTGTGCTGCGCACCGGCCGGCCGTTGCACCAGCGCGTCGTTGGCCTGCGCGAAGGCACGGCGGATCCGATCCGGTGGCTGCTGGTCAACTCGGAACCGCTCAAGACACCGCATACCGGCGAAACTTATGCCGCGGTAACATCATTCGCCGACATTTCGCCCATCAAGGCGATGCAGCAGCAAACCGCGCTGTACGCCAGCGTGTTCGAACACAGCAATGATGCGATCATCATTTACGATCACAATACCCGCATCGTCGCGGTCAACCGCGCTTACACCACCACCACCGGTTATCGCGCCGAGGAAGTGATCGGTCGCGGTCCGGAATTCATGCGTTCGGGCCGCCACGAACCCGAATTCTATGCGACGCAGTTGCAGGCACTGGAGCGGGATCGGGTCTGGCAAGGCGAAGTCTGGAAACGGCGCAAGGACGGCAGCGAATACCCGGAATGGCTGACCATCAACCGGATTGCCGATGAACAGGGTCGTACCCGCCATTTCATCAGCATCTGCGCCGACATCAGCCACATCAAGGCGCAACAAGCCAA
>CAMLKQ010000333.1 GCA_946480585.1 uncultured Kangiella sp. | reverse complement strand
TGAAGGCCGTCAAGGCCAAGAAAGCAGCCCCGAAAGTGAGCAAGGAAGAGCGTGCCGCCAAGCGTGAAGCCGCTGCCCGTGCCCGTCGCCTGGCTGCTGCCAAGAAGAAAATCGCCAAGATGAAAGAGCGTCAGGCCAAGCAACTGGCTCGCTTCAAGGCGAAACTCGAAAAGGCCTTCGCCAAGTTCGAGACCAAGACCATGTCGGCTGTTGACAAGCCGAAGAAGCGTCGTCGTCGTAAGAAGGCCGCTGCTGCTGCCTAATTGCCGACAGGCGTTTTTGGCGGGCCGTATTGAGTCATGCTCTGCGGCTCGCCACTCTCCCCCTCCTGATTCTGCTTCTCCCTCCCCGATTCGTTTCCCGATGTAACCCGCTTTTCCAAGTAGCCTGCTTTTCCAACTGACCCGCTTAATCGCGTCATCCGTCTGTCGTTCAGCTCCGCCTTCAGCCTGAATCGCTTATCCGTTACACCGCCGCCGTTTGGCGTCCGGGTTTCATCCGCTACCTCATTCCGCTGCTCTTCCTGTCCTGCGCACGCCGTCATCGCGGCATGGGTTCGGGTTTCCGCTGTCGTCGCGTTTCCGTGCCCGGGGTTGGCGCAGCGCTTAATGGCGTGTGGGATCGCGGTCGGCATGACGCAGCAGATTCCTCAGCAGCCGGTTTGTTAGCAGCCGCTCGCCGGTTCGTGCCGGGCTGAGAGGGGGTGATGGCGGAATTAGGGCGAGCATCGCTGCGACGCTCGCTGCTTGGTCGAATGGTTGGGTGGATGGTTGTTCGATTGGCGCCGTCGCGCGGCACGGACGCCGAATTACGGGCTAGGTTTGGAGACGCAGATCTCATCCAGCGTCAGTTCAAAGGCCGGCGCGAACTCGCGCATGAAGTAATCCACCTCGGGCAGGCGGAGCGCCTGCAAGCGCGCTTCAATGTCTTCGGCCGCAACTTTGAACTCGCCATTGCCGGCCAGCAATTCGCTTCGACACTTCAGGCAGGCGGCGATGGTGTCGGCCGCCTTGATGAGTTCGTGCTGCTCGGCCGACATCGCCTGATCGAGCAGCAATGACCGGTAACTCGCTTGCAGCGGTGTCGGCAACATGGCCAGCAGATCGGTTTGCGCCTGTGCTTCGATGGCTTTGTAGGCGTCACGGATGGCCGGCGAGTGGTATTTGACGGGCGACGGCAGATCGCCGGTGAAGACTTCGCTGACGTCGTGGTAGAGCGCCGCGACGGCAATCTGATCGGCGTTGACCTGACCGCCAAACAGCTGGTTGCGGATAGTCGCCAAAGCATGGGCAATGGCCGCCACCTCGAACGAATGCTCCATGACGTTTTCCCGCAAGGCATTGCGCTTCAGGCCCCAGCGTTCGATGTAACGCAGGCGCGCGAGGTAGGCAAAAAACGGACTGCTCATGGTTTGGCTCCGGGCGAAATCGCGGTCGCGGTCAGCCTAACCGGTTTGCGCGGACGCCGTCACCGGTCCTGCGCTCGCCGATTTTTGCAGCGATGGCACCGCAGTGGTGGTCGGTAAGGACACGGCCGGCAGCATTTGTCGGCGGGTATCGGCGCGTGGCGCGGTGCGCGGCAGTGTTGCCGCCAGTCGATGACAAATCTGTTCGGCGGTCGCCCGGTGTGAGGTCAGCTTGCCGCCGATCAGGCTGATCAGGCGCGGCGCTTGCTCGCGATCGGTCAACAAAATCGATTCGCGTGGCCGTTTGAAGGCGCTGCCGTCGCCGGCTGGCAACAAGCGCAGCCCACTCCAGCTGTCGAGCACATCACTGCGGTGAAACTGCGGCACGAAATAGCGGTTATGGGTGCGCAGCAGGTAGTCGATCTCGGCGTCATCCGGTGCCACCGTGGCCGGGTCGCCGGTAAACCGGGTCTCGGTGGTGCCGACCAGCCGCTGACCGCGCCAGGGCATGACAAACACCGCCCGGCCGTCCTCGGCTTCGAGGTAGTAGCAACCTTGCTTGGGGGCGTTGGGCAGCACGATATGGCTGCCCTTGACCCATTCGGTCGCCGGCAGCGGCAGCGCCGGGCTGACCCGGCCCAGCAGTTCCGGCAGCCATGGGCCGCTCAGGTTGGCGACCGCGCGAGCGCGCAGGGTGACGGGTTCACCACGGCCATCGCGTGCCTGGATGCGCACGCCAGCGGGCTCCAAATCGAGCCGTTCGACCTCGGTCTGGTAGTGCAGGCGGGCGCCCATCAGTTCGGCACTTTTCAGCACGGCGGCGGTCAGTGGCGCGTCGTCGGTCTGGGCGTCCTGATAGCTCAGCAGGTACTGGTCGCCGCGGGCGAGCAGGCCGTCGGCAGCCGCGTAACGGGTGCTGTGGCGTTTGGGCCGGGCGCCGCCGAGCAGCCAGTACAGCCAGAGACCGGCCTGGATCAGCCAGCCGGGCCGGCGCATGCCGGTCGCGACCGGGATGGTGAAACGCTGCCGATGCACCAGCTGTGGTGCGGTCCGCAGCAGGATTTTCTGTTCGCGCAGGCATTCGTAAACCAGCTTGAGCTGACCGGTTTCGAGGTAGCGCAGGCCGCCATGAATGAGTTTGCTGGAACGTGAGGAAGTGGCCGCGGCCGGTTCGGCGTACTGCTCCAGCAACATGACCTGCCAACCGCGCGCGGCCGCTTCCCGGGCAACGGCGGCGCCATGAATGCCGGCGCCGATCACCAGAAGATCACAATCGAACTCGTCTGTGGGAAGCGTGCTCATCGCGGCCATCGTTGGCAAAGGCATGCGCCGATTATGGCGCGATTGCCGTCGCCGTGCATGCGATTGCCGAGCCAGTCGCGAGCGCTGGGACGCGCCGGATCACGCGTGTCGATTGCATGCAGGTGATCCGGCAGCGACATTGCTGGCTGTCGTCAGTGTTTGCGTTGCAGGCGCTGACCAAAGAAGCCGTCGGTGTGGTGACGGTGTGGCTGCAGCACCAACTCACCGCGCTCGCGCAATTGCTGGGCGAGTGCCGGGTCGAGCGCATCGAACGCCGCCATGATGCCGGCATCCTGATGATCCGAGCCGTCGATGCCGGCGCGGACGAAATCCGGATTGGCCGCCAGAAACTCATCCACCACGTTCTGGTTTTCGCCGGCCAGCAACGAGCAGGTGGCATAGACCAGCCGGCCGCCGGGTTTCACCAGCCGCGACGCCGACGTCAGGATCGACAGTTGCTGTTCATGCAGTGAGGCGATGTCCATGTCGCGCCACTTCATGTCCGGGTTGCGGCG
>CAMLKQ010000332.1 GCA_946480585.1 uncultured Kangiella sp. | reverse complement strand
ACAGCCGGGGCAGCTTCAGCAGCCGGAGCAGCTTCTTCAGCCGGTTGGTTGTTGCAAGCAGCCAGGGCAGCAACGGTAGCAGCCAGAGCGAGAATCTTCAGGGAGTTCATGGTTTTTGCCTCGAGTAATTGGGTGCCACAAAGGGAAAGGGTGTAGCGCGCAAAATAGTACTAGCCGGTCAAGCGTAAAAACAACCGGCAACGCAATTATTTTTTACATTTCTGCGTCAACGACAGCACACTCAGGGGAAATCCCGCGAAATCAGCTGTTTTTTTCGCCTGTTGTTTCGTGCTGCTGCGCCAAACCTGCCTTCAGGATCGGCTGCGCACCAACGCCGCATCCAATCACCGTGCGCATCGCCGTTTCAACCGAGATGCCCTCGACGACCTGCACCCGATCCGCCGGCACATGGAACATCAAACCGCTGGTGGGGTTGGGTCCGGTCGGAACAAATACGGTGTAGAAGCCGTGTTCATGCTCTGCCGTGACAAACGCGGTGGTCGCCACCTCGTCGCCAAACAGGCGGACCAAGGCCACTTTCGAGAACGGACTGGGCCGGTCGGTACCGACAAACTGGCTCACCGTTTCCTTCACCAGCTTGTAGAACGGCAGATTCTTGAACAGGCCAGCTTCTATCAGCTCTAACAGATAGCCGCCAACCCGGGTCCGGACGACCAAGCCAATGACAAATAAAGCCAATAAAATCAATGCGATAACAATGAAATCCGCCAACCATGGACCCAATCCGGACCACTCGACGACATAGGCGGTTATCGGCTGAATCAGGTCGGTAGTAACCACATACAGCCAGCGCAGGAACATCAGCACAATCGTGATCGGCAGCATCACTGCGACGCCGACCAGCAGGTTGTTGCGAAGCACCGTCAATTTGGGATTCATCGTAGCCAAAAGGAAGCAATCAAGTTCGGGCGCGCCACTATAGCAAACCCTGCCGCTGGCCCCGCGGCGTTCCGGCCAGAAACAGAAAAGGGGGTGGCCCCTGGACCACCCCCTCTTGCTGTGCGACACCGCCTAATCCTTCAGGCGTTCGAGCTCCCTGCCCGCTTCCCTGCACGGCATCCTGCCGTTTGCTTCCATGGTGAACGTCCTGTCCACGGGCGCCATTTTAAGAGGACTTAGGCTTGATGAACGCCCACGGTCACGTCGCAATGGCCAGGAAGGTATCGGGAGGATGGAAATAACCCTTAAAATTCAAAAAGATAAGGAAAAATCTCGGCAATGCGCCAGCCCCCAAACCGCCATGTCGGGGGCCTGACCGAGCAATTTACTTACAAACCGCTGCGAGATTAGCGCTCTGTCGCCTATTCGGTATGCACCTGAACTGCCGATTGATTCTGGTCGGCAAACAGCTGGAACGTAAAAGAGAGATAAACGGGCATGGTCATCTCGGCCCATCGCTTCGGCGGCCATGCTCCACCTAAGGCCAGTGCCGGAACCGGACACAGCACCGCAGAGCTCGCCAAAGGCAGCTCACTTTGCTCGCGCCATGCTCGCCAAAGTGTAGGATGCAAGAAAGCCGCGACAAACTCAGGCTCAGCAAAACGGAGCAAGGCCTCGGAAAGACTCAATTCAGAAGCCATCACCTGACCATGTTGCGTATCAATCAGCCACACCGCGTCGCCTGCCGACCACAGCAAGAAGCCAAATGCGCTGCTCGCTACCAGACAGGCACCGGCCGGCAAATAGCGTTCCCAACCACCATAATCCGCACACAGCTCACGCTTCGAACACACCGAAACCCAACCGTCTGCAAAACGCCCTGTGCCTACCTCGCGCTCGAATTGCCTCAGTTCGTCGTTTGCAAGCGCAAAGGCTTGCAAACCAAGCCCACTCCCGTGCTCAGGTTGACCAAATCGCGCCACAAACGATTCGAACATGAACCACTCCCGTTAGCGTGGTCGCAAGCGCACGCTCATTTGGGTAACCAGTCTCGCAACAGCACTCAGCGCATTGACTGCAGTCTGAATAACGCCAACACGAGCCGGCCACTGCGAGCCGATATGACTGTTGACCCGGGCATTAGCCGGGACTCCGGTTGGATCTTCGAAACCTCCCGCGACTTGATCGGCATTGTGCGGCGCCGCTGTACCCGAGATCTGGCCCGTACGTCGCCTGAACGTGGCGCGCATATTGCGTTCGGTGCTTGAGCGACCGTGCGTGACAAAGCGGTCGCGATTTTGGAACCACTGCTCCGCTGTCATCGCATTGATGCCATTTTCTTGGTCCTGCAACTGACGCGTGTATTCCGGTCGCAGTGCTGGATCGGCAACGTCCCACGGCGTTGGCGTCACCGTCGGTAACTGGCGTTGCGCTTGAGTAATGGTGACCGACAGCGCGCCAATCGAAAACAGCGTATAGCCGGGGTCCAGATTCTGGATCGCTTGCAGACGCCGCGACAGCGCCTGCTTGAGAGGATCAAGTCTGGCCGCGGGCAAGCGCTGACGCTGCGCTTGATCAATACCCTGCGCTTCTGTCTTTGCACTGGCGAGCTCCGCCAACATCTGCGTTGCAACCCGACTGCTACCACGCGATTGGAAGATCTGGAACATCGCGGTGGCCTGATCAAGTTTGGCAATGATCGGCGGAATATTCACCGTGCCAGCAGTGGAGCCGGGCGCACCAGTAGGCAGGCCCAAATCCTCTTCGCCGGTGGGATTGACGACGACCCGAACCCACCAGCTGCCGCCACGCTGAAATGCATTGATGCTCTGCAAGCCATAACGGGTGCGGATGCCGACAAAAATCGGGTTCAGCAATCCCTCGGTGACGGTACCCGTCAAACGGCGAGCTGCTGCAACGGCCGCTTGTGACGCCAAACGCACACGGGTGGCCGGATCTTGCGGCACACCGGCCTGGGCAACAAACCGGCCCAATCGCCGCGCCATTGTGACAATCCAGTTCACCACACGGTCCAAGGCACGATCGATTGGGGCACGAATGCGGCGCACGATATTCATCACCGCATCAGATACTCGGCCCAAGCCACCAATACGCGCCAGGAAGCTGATCACCAGTGTCAGCAAGCCTGCCATCGTTTGCTCTACCCGATTCGCAGCCGCACCAATGGCGCCGCTGGCAATCGCCGATATCGAATTGATAAACGAAGCCGCCACCGCCGCAATCTGCCTAATGCGCTCGATAAAGAACATGATGGTGTTATAGATGGCAATAATTGCCTGAATCACGGCGCCCGCCGGATTCA
>CAMLKQ010000331.1 GCA_946480585.1 uncultured Kangiella sp. | reverse complement strand
CACCGCCGAACAATGGGCACTGAAACGCGAACCCGACGCCGTCATGCTGCTCACCTTCAGCAAACTCGCCGTCCGCGCTCAAAACTGGATCAAAGCCCAGCGCTACCTGAATCAACTGGTGCGTCTGTCACCGACGGCTGAAGCCTGGCTGATGCTGGCCGATGTCTATGAGCGGCTGCAGGAACCGGATCAGGTGAAAGCCTGCATCAGCGCGGCGTTGAAGCAGGCGAAGCGGTAATCTGGCGAATGGCATTATGAACTTAAAGAACTTTCGCATCGCGAACGACTTTGTCGGATTGGAGGCAAACGGGCACTACTTTGATCTCCACAATAACTTCTCTTTTCAGCGTCTCAGTTATGAAGTCGGGATCAGAGAGATAGTTTTCGAATGGGTGAGACGTGAAGCCGAATGGATACACCCAAACGACCCACTAGCGATAGCGCTTGTTTTCTCCAATGTTGAATTTTTCAAAATAAAAGAAAGAGATTTTGGCGAGAGTTACCTAGAAGACGACTGCCTCAGCACCATTGGATTTGTTCATCGTTCCTTGATTAATGAACTTGAAGGGTACTTCAAGAACGAGCCTGACGGAGAGGTTGACCACTTGAATATCTGTTTCAACTCGGGTCAGGCGATGAAAATTGTGGCAGGCAGTGCTGAGCTTCGAATTTATTGATTTGTAGGGTTCTTGAAGGGCCCGTTCGACGAGCCGAGCAATGTTCTTTGCCCACTTTCTTGCGTCAAGAAAGTGGGTCGCCTGCCGGGGCGAGACCCGGCAAACCATTCGGCTGCAAACTGTTTCAATTAAAAACGGGCGCCGAGCGACAATTACCCCACCCCAACCCGTCCAGCCACCAGCAGAGCTGGTGTCGTTCGGGTGGCAGATTCGTCAACTGTGACGAATCTCAAACCCCGCCCTCACCCCCTTCGAGGGGAGCGAGTAGGAATATGTCCGCCACAGAACTCGTTCAACTCGTCGACGATTACAACCGCCCCATCGCCGCGATCCCGCGCGCGCTGATGCGCGCGCACAAACTTCTGCACCGTGCGACCTACATCCTCGTCGTCAACAGCCAAAACGAACTCTGCATTCAGCACCGCAGCCTGGACAAGGATTACTGCCCTGGCATGCTCGATCTCGCAGCCGGCGGCGTAGTCAATGCCGGCGAGGCCTATCTGCCGAGCGCGCAACGGGAGCTGCAGGAAGAACTTGGCATCATGGCGCCGCTGACCGAGCTGGGTGAGTTTTATACCGGTGGCCCGGATGGCGGTCGGGCGTTCGGTCGGGCCTGGCTGTGTCACTGGGACGGACCGGTGACGCCGCAGGCAGAGGAAATCAGCGCTATTGAATGGATGAGTGCCGATGCGATTCTCGCCGACCGTCAAACACAGTCGACGCCAGACAGTTTGCTGGCGTTACGACTCTGGCTCGACAAGCCCACCGCGCCGCGCTGCGTGCCGGGCGCGATGTTCGCCGATGGCCTGCAACAGTGGACGCTGATCGAACCGGCGCCTACCACGCTGTTCGACGACGTACTCTGGATCGTCGCCGGTCGTGATGGCCGCAAGCAGTTGCTGACCGAAAATTTCCTGCGCTCGTTCGTGCCCGACGGCAAACGGTTGAAACCGCGCTTCCGTGTCTTGTCCGGTGATATGGCATGAGCGGTGAAATAGCATGACGGACGTGGCGCGAATTCTCCGCATCGCGGTGCCGGTGCCGCTGCGCCGGCTATTCGATTACCTGCCACCAGCCGGTGTGGATGCCGCTGAACTCAAGCGCGGTGTCCGTGTGCAAGTGCCGTTCGGCCGGCAAACGCTGACCGGTGTGCTCTGGCAAGTGGTCAGCGAAAGCAGCGTCAGCGCGGACAAACTCACCCAAGCCGACGCGATTCTCGATCGCGCACCGCTGCTTAGTGAAAGCGTGCTCGAACTGTGTGAATTCGCCGCCCAGTATTACCAGCATCCGCTTGGCGATGTGCTGACTACTGCTTTGCCGGTATTGCTGCGCGGTAGCGGCACACCGAAAGGCGAGCAATTACCGGCCTGGCGCTTGACCGAGCATGGCTGGCAAACTGATCCCGAAACCAAAAAACGGGCGCCGCGTCAGCGTGCGCTGTTGCTGGCATTGCGTGGACAAGCGGAAGGCTTGTTGCAGGCCGAATTGGCATTGGAAGATTTCTCGCCAGCCCTGCTGCGTCAGTTGGAAAAAGCCGGCCTGATTGAAAAATTTCTGTTGGCGCCTGTCGAAGAGCCAGTCAGTGCGCGCGACACCAATAGCCGCGCCAGTGTTGCCCTGAATGCCGATCAGCAGCAGGCGGTGACCGCGGTGCAAGCCAAGCTCGGCAGCTTCGCGCCATATCTGCTCGACGGTGTCACTGGCAGCGGCAAAACCGAAGTGTATTTGGCGCTGATTGATGCCGTGCGTGCGCGCGGCGAACAAGCCTTGGTACTGATTCCGGAAATCGGTTTGACGCCGCAGACCGAAGCACGCTTTCGCGCCCGCTTTGGCGATGACATTGCCGTGCTGCATTCGGGGCTCACCGACAAGCAGCGCTGGCAGGCTTGGGAGAAAGCCCGGCTCGGTCAGGCCAGCGTGGTCATCGGTACCCGCTCGGCGCTGTTTGTCAGTCTGCCGAAGCCGGGTTTGATCGTGGTCGATGAAGAACACGATCTGTCATTCAAGCAGCAGGAAGGTTTCCGCTACCACGCTCGCGATCTCGCCGTATGGCGTGCCCAGCGTGAACGCATTCCGATCCTGCTCGGCAGCGCGACGCCGTCGCTGGAAACTTTGCGCAACGCCCGCGCCAACCGCTACAGCCGTTTGCAACTGCAGCAGCGTGCCGGCAGCGCGGTGATGCCGCAGTTACGTTGCCTTGATATCCGCGGTTCGCAGCTTGATGAGGGTTTGTCAGGTTCGCTGCTGGCGGCGATGCAAAAGCATCTCGATGCCGGCTCGCAGGTGTTGCTGTTTCTGAACCGGCGCGGTTTCGCGCCAACGCTGATCTGCCACGATTGCGGCTGGGTCGCCGATTGCAATCGCTGCAACGCGCATTACACGCTGCACCAGAAAATCTCGCGCTTGCGTTGCCATCACTGCGGCAGTGAACGGGCCTTGCCAAAAGCCTGCCCGAGTTGCAAATCGCAGAAGCTGATGTCGCTCGGTGCCGGCACCGAACGGATTGAAAACGCGCTGCACCGGCATTTTCCGGAAGTGCCGGTCGC
>CAMLKQ010000330.1 GCA_946480585.1 uncultured Kangiella sp. | reverse complement strand
CTGCATTAAACCAAAAAAGGGGCCCGAAGGCCCCTGTGTTTTTCGCCGGCCGGCGCTCACTTCTTGACCGGGCAGGTGTTGATGCCGATCAGTGTGTACAGCGGGCAGAAATTGAACAGGCCGGTGGCGAGCGGCGCCACGCCAATCCAGGCCCAAACTGGGCCGCCGAGCAGCGCCCAGGCAATGAGGCCGATGCCGGCGCCGATGCGCAGCAGTTTGTCGATGCCACCTACGTTGCTTTTCATCTGGGTTTCCTCCGTTTGTGGCAGGTCCCGCATGCAGTGACCGCCGGTTGACCGCGCGTCGCGCCCCGCCCGAGGCACGGTGGGCGATGATCGCTATCCACCACACTACGCCGGCTAACAGAGGCCCGCCATTGCGCCATATCAAATCGCTCAGCCGATACGGCGGCCGGGCAGACACGGGCTGACAATCGGCGTGTTCTCACCCGACTCACCGAACGGTGGCGTCAGCCAGGTTTCCACCCGCAGGGTGAGCTGCAGGTGGGCAGACTCGTCCTGATCCGGCGGCGCCACCGGCAACAGGCAATCGAGCAATTGCAGCAGCCAACGGCCAAGCGCAACCACCGTCAGCAGCACCAGCATCAACGCCAACAGGCCATCGAACAGCGTCATGGCGCCGCCTTCAGCACGTCCTGCAAGGCTGTGCGCAAACGGCCCTTGTTGCCGAACGGCCAATCACCGCCGTACTCGATGTCATCGACGCGCCAGCCTTGCTCGGTCCAGACCAGATGCAGAATGTCGCGCCACTGCGCCGGCGGCTGTCCGGCCGGAGCGTAGGTCAGCAGCACATCACAGGCCGCGGCCTCGGCGATTTCTTTGCAGGCTTTCACTTCGACACCGGTGGCGCCTTCAAACAGCGAGCTGAACAAATCGCCTTGCACCAGCGGCGGTTGTGGTTCGGTCTGGCTGGCGGCGTAGCGCGCTTCGGCGGCGTCGGCATCGCTGAGCAATTGCAGCAGCTCGTTCGACAGCAGCGGCGCGAGCTTCGCCCGCGTTGGCGCATCCGGTACACCGCCGGGCGGCAAGGTCAAATAGACCTGATAGAAATCACTGGCGAGCGGCAAGGCCGGCAGTGGTGGCGATTGCTCGCAGCCGCTGGCAAGCAGCACCAGCAGCGCGGCAGCAGATCGATGAGTCGAGAGCATGCGGATTCTCCTTCACGCGGTGCGTGATGTTGAGGCAGGCCGTGTTACGCGTTGCCAGCGTTCATCACCTGACACGCGCTGTCGCGAGCATGCGAGCTTGGCAGGCGCAGGTGCTGCGCCCATCGCATTGCCGGTGGCGCTTCTCGCTTTCACGCCGCGTATCACAACGGTGACCGACGAAGACTGGCAACAGCCCGTACCAAGCCTACCCGCTCAGCTGTGCAATTCCTGCAGATGATTGCGCAAATGCAGCCAATGGGCGAGCCGGTATTGCCGGTGATCGAGCGCACCGTAGGCAAAATGCGGCGCCAACGCGCCGGTGTGTTGCTCGAACTGCTGCCAAGCGCTGATCAGCCGTTCTAAGCTGGCCTCGGTATCCATTTCACCCAGCAATGAGGGTGCACCGGGAATGGGCTCGGCCAGGTTGTGACGCATGGCGCCGGCAGCGGCAAACGCAGAGTACGCCAGCGTGCCGGCGCTGTGCTGGAACCACGCCGGCTTCGCCTCGGGATAACCGTCCAGCGAAAACTCGATGCTTTGGGCGAGGTGGGCAAACACTTGCGCCGGTGTCCACGCGCCGCTGCTTTGCCAGGTATGCCCCTGCATCGCGCGCAACTGAGCGAGTACGTCCTGCTCGGCGATTTCCTGCACGTGCCAGACTTGCGCCAGCTTGCCGGCAACAACGGTGCCGGTCAGCAGCGTCGCCGAGGTCCACAAAAACCGCCGTCGATTCATGGTGGTCTCTTCAATCATTTGTAAGCGACGAAATACACGACATCACCCAGCAGATAATGCAGGCGTTGCCGCGAATAGCGATTGGCAGCCAGGCCTCGACGCTCGTTGAGTTTGGTGTACAGCACACCCGCCGTGGCGACCGCCTGACCAATCAGTATCAACAACAGCAAGCCCAGCAGCGGCAACAAGGCCAGCAGAAGCGGCTGGGCTTTGGTCATCTGCAACCATTGCTCAGACAGACCGAATGCCTTATCGGCAGCAAAGAAAGTAACGCCCGCCAAAGCCGTGATCAGCCACCACGGCGAGGTGCCCAGCTTCGTCAGCCAGCGCAAGGACAGCACCTGAAAGAACAAATGATTGGCCTGATCAAACTCGCGTCGCTCCATGCATTTGTCCAACGTGTCCTCAAGATATTTTACGGTGTCACGCACTTTCTCGACCCGATAACGGCGCAAATAGCGCTGCAACATCGCCCGTTTGGCTTGCGCCTCGGTATTGCAGGTCACGCCGCAGATCCGGCTGACGCGCTGACAGGCAACACGACTGCGATGTCGCTGAGCCAGCCCCCAACCGACGCCGGCCGCCACACTAAACAAGAACAGCAGAAAACCGATCAGGAACCATTGATAGGAAAAGAATACGGCCGGGAGAAGCGCCAGTACGATGAGCGCAGCCAGCAACAACCAGACCTTGGCCGCATGTGGCACACCGCATCGCTCATAGCTCTCAAAGCAGCGCCAGTAACGGTTGCTGACCCATATGGCATGACGGATCATGATGGCCTCCTTGTCCACTCACGCGGTGGCACGCTCAACTGCAACGCGCACAAGCAGTCAAACAATACAACCGTTCCGCTGCAATGCAAGTGACCGGGCCGTGCTAACGCTGCAAGCCCTGCCACAGTCCGCGCAACGCAAACAACAGAATACCGAGCGCGCTGAGCGCGTTCAGGGCGCGCAACCAGCGCGGGTCGACCAACAGCTGGCGCAAACCGTGCGCGCCGAGCACCAAGGCCAGCGCCACCGTGCCGGTGCCGAGCGCGGCGATAACCGCTAACCAAGCCGCCGCAACGGTTTGGGTGGTCACGGTCAATTGCGTCGCGTAACTGGCAAACGCCAATACCGTCAACGGATTGACCAGCGTCAGCAACAGCGTGTTGCGGTAATGATGGCCGATACCGCGCGGACGGGCGCTTTGCGTCGCCGGTGCGCGGCGCAATTGCCAGAGCATGTGCACGGCAAACGCGAGCAACACCAGTGCCGCCAGCAGCTGTAGCAGGCGTTGATGCGCATTCAACAGCGGCACCAATTGCTCCGCCAGCGTGAAGGC
>CAMLKQ010000329.1 GCA_946480585.1 uncultured Kangiella sp. | reverse complement strand
CATTTCAATGGCCTGCAACCGAATCATTTTGGCGCCAATATTGCCGCTGCCAAGCCCATGCAAGCCGGCAGCTGGATTGGCGACACCCGCAAAGGCGGCAGTTGCAATGTGCCGGAGCTGACGCTGAATCCGCATTGCAATGGCACCCACACCGAATCGGTCAGCCATATCGTCGACGAGCTGCATCCGGTGCACCGCAGCCTGCCGGAGGTGTTGGTGCCCGCCACGCTGATTTCGCTGCAGCCGGTTGCCGCGAGCGCATGCGCCGATCATTACACGCCGCCGCTGGCCGCCAATGATCAGGTAATCACAGCCAGCATGTTGCAACGCGCACTCGACGGCATCGCCAACGACTGGCTCAGTGCTGTCGTGGTAAGGACACTGCCAAATGGCCGCGACAAACAATCCGCGCGCTATGGCGACAGCCACCAGCCACCGTTCTTCACCCGCGAAGCAATGGAGTACCTGCGACTGCGTGGTGTGCAGCATTTGCTGGTGGACTTCCCGTCACTCGACAAGATGCACGACAACGGTCACCTGACGGCGCATCACCTGTTTTGGCAAGTGACCGAAGACAGCCATGGCCCTGCCCCCAGCGTCGCGCTGCAGCGCACGGTCACCGAAATGATTTATGTCCCGGATGCCGTTCGCGACGGCGTCTATCTGCTCAGTTTGCAAGTGCCGGCGTTTGAACTCGATGTCGCGCCCAGCCGGCCGTTCCTGATTCCCGTGGAGACCGATCATGCTTGAGAACAATCTCGCCTTTGCCCAGAAACTCGACGGCGCCGACCCGCTGCACCCGATGCGGCACCAGTTCCATATTCCGCGCCATCAGGGCCATGACGAAATTTATCTCTGCGGCAATTCGCTCGGCCTGCAGCCGAAGCGCACCGCCGATTATGTCGATGAGTTGTTGAAAGACTGGCAACAGCTCGGCGTCAAAGGCCATTTCGCCGCCAAGCATTCCTGGCTGCCGTATCACGAGTTTCTGACTGATGCCTCGGCCAAGCTGGTCGGCGCGCTGCCGCAGGAAGTGGTCTGCATGAACTCGCTGACCGCCAATCTGCACTTTCTGATGGTCAGTTTCTTTCGGCCGAGCAAAGAGCGGTTCAAGATCCTGATTGAAGACCACGCCTTCCCGTCCGATCACTATGCGGTGGAATCGCAGCTGCGTTTCCATGGCCTCGACCCGAAAGAAGCTTTGATTCTGGCGAAACCGCGCGCCGGTGAAGACTGCCTGCGTCAGGAAGATCTGGTCGAACTCATCAAGCGCGAAGGCAAACAGCTGGCACTGATACTGCTGCCGGGCGTGCAGTACTACACCGGCGAAGTGCTCGACATGGCAGCGATTGCCGAGGCCGGCCATAGCGTTGGTGCGACTGTCGGTTTTGATCTCGCACACGCGGTTGGCAATATCGTGCTGAACCTGCACGACTGGAATGTCGATTTCGCCGCCTGGTGTTCCTACAAATACCTGAACAGCGGCCCCGGTTCGGTGGCCGGCGCCTTTGTCCACGAAAAACATCTCGGTAAGGACTTGCCGCGCTTCCACGGTTGGTGGGGCCAGAACAAAGCCATACGCTTCCAGATGGGGCCGGAGTTCGATGCGATCCCGACCGCCGAAGCCTGGCAGCTGTCGAATCCGCCGATTCTGTCACTCGCGGCTGTGCGCGCTTCGCTCGACGTGTTCATGGAAGCCGGCGGCATGCACCCGCTGCGCAAAAAATCTTTGGAGCTCACCGGCTACCTGCGCTGGTTGCTGGAACAGGAACTCGGCGACGCCATTCACGTGCTGACCCCGTTCGAGCCACGCCGGCATGGCGCGCAGTTGTCGCTGACCGTCAAGCTGCATGGTCAAACCGCCAAGCAAGTGCAACACAAGCTGGAAGAACAAGGCGTGACCTGTGATTTCCGCGAACCGAACGTCATGCGCGCGGCACCCGCGCCGCTGTACAACAGCTTTGAAGACGTCTGGCGTTTTGTGCAGATTTTGAAGAAAACGGTGCAGGGATAATCGCATCGCTGACCTGCCGTTCGCCCTGAGCCTGTCGAGGGGAGAACGGCGTCCGCTCCATTTCAGTACGTTCATGCTTCGACAGGCTCAGCACGAACGGGAGAGTGTTTCAGCCAATGAAACCACAACACATCACCCTGATTGGCGCCGGCTTGGTCGGCTCGCTGCTGGCGGTCTATCTGGCTCGGCGCGGCTATGACGTAACGATTTACGAAAAGCGTCCGGACATGCGCAAGACGACGATCAGCGCCGGCCGCTCGATCAATCTGGCGCTGGCCAACCGCGGCATCCGCCCGCTGGAAGAGCTGGGGCTGATGCAGCAGGTGCGCGACATCATCATTCCGATGAAGGGCCGGATGCTGCACGACGAACAAGGCCAAACCCTGTTGGTGCCTTATGGCCAGCGGCCACATGAGGTGATTTACTCAGTTTCGCGCGGCGAACTGAACAAATTGCTGATGACCGCTGCCGAAGCGACTGGCAAAGTCCGCATCGTGTTCGACACCGGCATCGAGCACATTGATTTCGCCGCAAAGCGCATCCGGGTGAAGCACGATCAAACCGGCATCAGCGAAGAGCACGACTTTGCGCTGCTGATTGGCGCCGATGGTGGCGGTTCGGTGGTACGCAAGGCGGTCGATGCCCTGCATGGCATTGCCAGCGTCGAAGAAAAACTGTTCCATTCCTACAAGGAACTGACCATTGCCGCCGGCCCCGGCGGCAGCTTCCAGATTGAAAAGGAAGCGCTGCATATCTGGCCGCGTGGCGACTTCATGATGATCGGTCTGCCGAACAATGATGGCAGCTTCACGATGACCTTGTTCGCACCCGACCAGGGCGAAATCAGTTTCGCCGCGCTGCATGACCGGGCCAGCTTTACTGCGTTCTTCGCGCAGAACTTTGCCGATGCACTGAAACTGATGCCGGATGCCGCTGAAACCTACTTCCGCAACCCGACCGGTTTTCTCGGCACCGTGCACTGCCCGAACTGGACTGTGCCGGGCAAGGCGCTGCTGATTGGCGATGCCGCCCATGCGATTGTGCCGTTCCACGGCCAGGGCATGAACTGCGGTTTTGAAGACTGCTTCGATTTGAACCGGCTGCTGGATGAGCACGTTGACGACTGGGCAGCGGTATTCGCCGCTTATGAAGCCGCACGCAAGCCGAACGGCGAAGCCATTGCGCTGATGGCGCAGGAAAACTACGTCGAGATGCGCGCCACCGT
>CAMLKQ010000328.1 GCA_946480585.1 uncultured Kangiella sp. | reverse complement strand
CCAATGTGGCAGCGCAGCACTGGCTCGGCCCACGGTTTCCATGGGCGACGCTGACCGTCAATGTCGTTGGCTGTTTTCTGGCCGGTGTTTTGCTGGCCTGGCTGCTGCGCGGCACCGTGAGCGAAGCAGCCCGGTTGTTCTGGATGGTGGGCTTTCTCGGCGCCTTGACCACGTTCTCGGCGTTTTCGGTCGAGACGCTGGCGTTGTTGCAGAGCGGTGCGGCCAGTAAAGCACTGCTCAATATCGCTCTGAATGTGGCCGGTTCGTTGTTGGCGGTAACGATCGGCTTTTGGCTGATTCGCGATGTGTTGGCATAACGCGGTGCGGTGCGCCATGTGCACCGATTGGTATAACACCGACAAGATTTGATGATTAGCGCGATGCGCCCTGCGCATCCCATAAAGATGGTTGAAGAACATGATTGATCCGAAATACCTGCGTGGTGATATCCAGATCGCTGCGGCCGACTTGGCGCGTCGTGGTTATGCGCTTGATGTTGCCAAGATCAGCAGCCTCGAAGAACAGCGCAAAGCCCTGCAAACCAAGATGCAGGATTTGCAGAACCTGCGTAACACCCGCTCGAAAGCGATCGGTCAGGCCAAGGCCAAGGGTGAAGATGTCGCGCCGCTGATGGCCGAAGTGGCCAAGGTTGGCGAAGAGCTGGAGCAGGCGAAAACCGATTTTGAAAAAGTGCAGGCCGAGATGGATGCCATCCACGCCAGCATTCCGAACCTGCTGCACGAGTCGGTGCCGGATGGCAGGGATTCCGAGCAGAATGTCGAAGTGCGTCGCTGGGGTGAGCCGCGCCAGTTTGATTTTCCGGTCAAGGATCACGTCAGCATCGGCGAGATTGACGGCGGGCTGGATTTCGCGCTGGCAACCAAGCTGACCGCATCGCGCTTCATTGTCATGAAAGGTCAGATCGCCAAGCTGCACCGCGCGCTGATCCAGTTCATGCTCGACATTCACAGCGAAGAGCACGGCTACACCGAAGTGTACGTGCCGTACATGGTCAACGCCGATTCGCTGCGCGGCACCGGCCAGTTGCCGAAGTTCAAGGAAGATCTGTTCGCCGTCTCCGGTTCGACCCAGGACAACGCCCAGCTGTACTTGATCCCGACTGCAGAAGTGCCGGTGACCAACTTTGTTCGTGATGAAATCATCGCGGCTGAACAATTGCCGCTGAAATTCTGCGCGCACACGCCGTGCTTCCGCTCGGAAGCGGGCTCCTATGGTCGCGATACCCGCGGGCTGATCCGTCAGCACCAATTCGAGAAAGTGGAGATCGTCCAGATCGTCAAACCGGCCGATTCGTACGAAGCGCTGGAAGGGCTGACCCGCAATGCCGAGCGCATTCTGCAGTTGCTCGGTCTGCCGTACCGCGTGATGGCGCTGTGTTCGGGCGATATCGGTTTTGGTTCGGCCAAGACTTACGATCTGGAAGTGTGGCTGCCGGGTCAGAACACCTACCGGGAAATTTCGTCCTGCTCCAACTTTGAAGATTTCCAGGCCCGCCGGATGCAGGCGCGCTGGCGCAACCCGGAAACCGGCAAGCCGGAGCTGGTACACACGCTGAACGGGTCGGGTCTGGCGGTCGGTCGCACGCTGGTCGCGGTACTGGAGAACTACCAGAACGCCGATGGCAGCGTCACCGTGCCGGCGATTCTGCGGCCGTATATGCGCGGTCTTGAGAAAATCGGCGGGTGAACGAGGCGAGGGCATTGAAAGGTATGCGCTACGACCCCACTTTCAGACTTTACCTTTGTGAGCGCCGGGGTCGAGAGACCGTGGCAACGGGAAATGCTTAGTCAATTGCGGTTGTTGGCCGGTCGCTTGCTGGTACTGGCAATCTATGTGGGTCTTGCCTTCGTAGGAATTGTCATGCTGGTGTGGGGCTTTGTCTTTGCCCTGGCAGTTGCGGGTGGGTTGCTGTTGTTATTCTTGTTGATGCGTCTGTTCGGCAAGCGGCCGGCGATGCGCTTCAGCCGTACCGGCACACCACCGCCTTATGGCGCTGACAGTCGCGGGCCATCAGCGGGGCCGGGAGCTGGGAACCCATCGGCGACCGAGGTCATCGAATTGCAGCGCCGGGATGACGGTAGCTACGAGTAGTTTGGACTTAAGTGAGCGCACAGCGCGTACCCGTTGACGGCGCGTTGTGCCGGCTGAAGCAAGGAGTGTCGAGATGCAGTGTCCCGTTTGCAAGACGATCAATCTGGTGATGGCGGATCGTCAGGGCATCGAAATCGATTATTGCCCGCAATGTCGTGGTGTCTGGCTGGATCGTGGTGAGCTCGACAAGATCATTGATCGCAGCGCCGGTGCCCAAATCCCGACGCCGGCCGTGGTGGCTCCGCAGTACACGCCGCCACCGGTGCAACAAGCGCCGGTGCAAAGTCCACCGCCTTACCGTGGTGATGACCGGTCGCATTATGACCGCGACTACAAGCAACATGATCCGCGTCAACATGGCTACCACGACAAGGATTATCGTTACGGCCACAAGCGCAAGCGGGAAGGCTTCCTGAGCGACTTGTTCGATTTCGATTGAAGATTCACACGCAGCCGGCTTCGCCGGCTGTTTTCTTTCCAGTACTTATTTCGGGAATTTATATGACTGCCGTTACGGCTACGCGTTACAGCTTTGGCGAAGAGCTTGCCAATGCCATCACCCACGGCCTTGGCATTTTGTTGTCGATTATCGGTCTGGCAGTGCTGACCGGCTTTGCTGCCGCCTATGGCGATGCCCGGCATGTGGTTGGCGTCAGTGTGTTCGGCGCGTCACTGGTGTTGCTGTATACCTCGTCGACGCTGTATCACAGCATTCCGGCGCCACGCGCCAAAGAGATTTTGCGTGCGCTCGATCACTCGTTCATTTTCATTCTGATCGCCGGTACTTACACGCCGTTCTGCCTGGTGACCTTGCAAGGTGTCTGGGGCTGGGGACTGTTCGCTTTTGTCTGGTCGCTGGCGATCATCGGCATCATTTGCCGGCTGTGGCTTGGCCGCAAATCGGGTTACGTATCGGTCGCGGTGTATTTGTTGATGGGCTGGTCGGTGGTGCCGGCGTTTGATGCGCTGGTGCAGAACATCACGCCAACCGGCTTGTCGCTGATGGTGGCTGGTGGTATCGCCTACACCGGTGGAGTGGTGTTCTACCTGTGGCGCAAGCTGCCTTACCACCACGCCATCTGGCATGTGTTTGTGCTGGCGGGCAGCGTGCTGCATTTCTTTGCCGTGTTGTTCGGCGTG
>CAMLKQ010000327.1 GCA_946480585.1 uncultured Kangiella sp. | reverse complement strand
TACGGTGCCGGCACTCGGGTGGTAACAGCGGTTGTCGGCGACGCCGCTGACGAATTCCTGCGCGAGCTGTTGCAGGCGTGTACGCCAATCGTGACGCAAGCTGTCGAGATCCTGCTCGGCGAGCAGCTTGTCAGGTTTCAGTTTTGGCAGGTTGTCTTCGCTGGTGCTGAGGCCCTTGAAGTGCGCATCACCGGCGCGCACGCGGGCGGCAACCACGCCGGCCAGCGGAGCGTCGGTGGCGAGTGCATACAGCATCAATTGCACATCATGCGGGCGCTCGGCGGTCCACGGTGGGGTTTGCCAGCTGGCGCCGGTTTTGTAATCCATGACAATGGCGGTGCCATCGCTGAGCTGATCGACGCGATCCAGACGCAGCGACAGCGCCAGTCCGGCCAATTCCAGATCCGCATTCTGTTCGATCTGACTGACCGCGAATGGCGTTTGCCGCAGCTTTTCAAATTGCAGCCATTCGAGTAGCACCTGCACCAGCGCTTGTTGCTCCAGTTCGCGCCAGCGCGCTGGCAACGCTTGCTGCAATTGCTTGCCGTGCTCGGCGAGCGCGCCGGCGGCAGCGGCTTCGCAGCGCTGGCGCAGTTCGGCATCCGGCAATTGCGCCAATGCGGTCGAGGTTTGCAGGCCTTGCCACAGCGTCGCCAGCGCCCGGTGCACCAGCGTGCCGCGTTCGCTGCTCTGGCGCGTCTGCGGCAGCGGCAAGACGGCATTGGCATGCAAGCGGTATTGCACGAAGGCCGCTTGCGGTTGCACCGCCTGCACGGCGAGCAGTTGGCTGTTGCGCCGAATAGGTTCATCCGGATGCAATGCCGGCCCTTGATTGTCCGGCAACGATTCCAACGCTTGGCGTGTGAGAGTATGAAACGCCGTTTCCGCGCGCAGCAAGGCGGGCGGAATGTCGTGTTCTGGCAGCGTGCGCAAGAACGGACTGACCCGCAGTTCGCGTTCGCCTTCGAACTGCGGGCAACTCCAGACAATCACCGGCGCACTCGTGGTCAGCCGCTGCATCAGTTGGCTGGCGAATTGCGATTCGCGTTGATGGCTGCTGCGCGGCAAGTTGTGCGCGCGTTGCCAAGCCATTGGCAACAGCGGGTTGGGCTGGATCGGCGCCGGCAACAGATCGTCACGGGCGTCGCCCACCCAGATCGCATCGGCGCTGATCGCCGCCGCTTCCAGCAAGCCGATGAGTTGCACACGCGCCGTGCCCGGTTGCTGCGGCTGGAACACCGCTTGTCGGCAGCGCTGTTGCAAGCTGCTGACCGCCTTGCCGAGCGTGACGCTGCCTTCCGGTACCCGGCAGCGAGCGAGCGCGGCCACGGCTTGCCAGAAGGCTTCGCGGGTCTGGAATTCGACCGAGTTCAGCGCACGGGTACCCGGCCAACCGAGTTGTTCGAGCAGTGCACGCAGGGGTTCGCCCCAGTGACGCAGCCGCTGTTTCTGGTTGCGCCATTCGCGCACTTGGATCAGGCCAACGCTCCAGCGTTCGGCGAGCAAGCTGGCGCCGCGTTGTTGCAACAGACGCAGTACGCTGTCGGCGCGTAGCGAGGTCATACCCTGTTCGCGCAACTGGGCATCGAGCCGGACGCGGGCATCTTGTTCGCTGGCTTCGCCAACGTAAGGCGACAACAGCAGCGGACTCAGATCGGTCAGCGGCCAGTCGGCTTGCGGTTGGGTAAACAAACGCAGCAGACGCAGCGCCGTGGCCACCAAGGGCCGATCGCTGAGTGCCTCGCCGAGCGAAAGGTTGATGCGTGCACTCGGGCCATCATCAAAGCGGTAACTGCATTCCGGCTCAAGCTCATCACGCAGGCTGCGCAGCAGCGCGGTTTTGCGCGCCGACAACGATGGCAGCACCACCGCCAGGCGAGCATCGGGATTGGCGCGTAGCTGTTCGCGGCACCAGCGTGCGATCAGCGCGTCTTCCTGCAGGAGATCGGTCGGCCGGTACAGCGTCTGATCGCCAGCAGCCTGCAGTTGATCCTGCCATTGCCACAGTTGCACGCCGCGCTCGCGGGCGGCGATCAGCAGACGCTGCAGCCACGGCCGCCAGTCATCGAAGCCGGCGAGCACCAGATGGGTCGGCATCGCGGCATCGGTGCTGATGCGGCGCACCTGCTCAGCGCGCCATTCGGCGGCGGTGAGCCAGCGCCGTTGTTTGCAGTGTGCCTGCAACGCGGCACGCCAGCCTTGCAGCCGGCGGTATTCCTCGGTGGCGAGCGTGGCCGGAATCGGCGCGGTGAATTCGCACAGCAGCGCGTGGGCGTCGGCCGCCTTGGCGGCGAGATCGGCAGTCGACAGCAAGCGCTGGGCGATCGGATGCGAATCGGCATCGTCCTGTTCGATGATTTGTTGCCACAGCGGCAGTTCTTCGTTGTCATCGAGCACAGCATCGGGCAGTGCTTCGATCGGCCAGGCGCCGGCGTGAATCAACGCGTCGCTGACGGCATCGAGCCAGTGTTCGACCGTCTGGATCGCCGGCGTCGGCCAGACCTCGGCGCCGCGGTTGCGCTGCCAGTCGCCGTAGGCCTGACTTAGCGTCAGCACCAGCCGGCGGTTGGCGGCCAGCACGCGCACAGTCGCGCCGCTGGCGAGCAGCTCGAACAAGGTGGTGGAGGCGAGCGGCGCCAGTGGCAACGCGCCCGCTGGGTTCGCGGTGTCGGCACCGGCGAGATTCGACTCATCGACAGGCAACATGGTGGCTCGGCAGTCGGCAGGCGACGATGGCATCATAAGGTCCGTCATCATAACCGGGTCCGGGCGCAGCGCATGCGCTGCCGCTGTAGTTCCAGCTTTGGCTGTAGCAGGCCCCGCACGAGAGTTTCCATGTTCGATTTTCTGCGCCGGTTTTCGCCGCGTCAGCTCAAATTGCGGCGCCATGCCCTGACCGATGCCGATTGGCAGCAGGCGTGTGCGCAGCTGCCTCTGGTGTCGGCGCTGCCGGTCACCGTGCAAGAGGCGCTGCGCGAGCAGGTCACGCTGTTTCTGGCCGACAAGGCGGTGGTGCCGGCCGACGGGTTTTCGTTGCGCGCTGATCAACAGATCGAGATTGCGATTTGGGCCTGTCTACCGGTGCTGAAACTCGGGCTGTCGGCCTACGACAGCTTTCATGCGGTGATCGTCTACCCGGATGAATTTCTGGCGCCGCGCGAGGAAATGGACGAAGCCGGTGTCGTGCATATCGGTCACGAACAAGTCGCCGGCGAAAGCTGGGATGCCGGACCGATTCTGCTGTCCTGGGCCGA
>CAMLKQ010000326.1 GCA_946480585.1 uncultured Kangiella sp. | reverse complement strand
GTCCAGTCAAACGCCGGGTAGACGCCATGCACCGACCAGGCTTCCTGCATGTCGCGTTCGAGTTTGTCCCAGACCGGGAATTCGCGGCCACTGCGCAAATCTTTCAGGAACAGCGTGCTCTGGTTGCGCACGCGCCGGACGAAAGCGAGGTAGTTGCCATCCGGCGACGGCGTCGGCCGTACCGCACCACCGGCGCCGCTGACAAACGGCTCGACGCTGCCGTTGCCCAGATCCATGCGGAAAATCTGGAAGATCTGTTTGTTGGAGTCTTTGTTGTATTCAAACGATTTGCCGGCCGTGGTGTCCTGCGAGAAATAGACATAACGACCGTCTGGCGAAAACGCCGGCTCACCGAGATCTTTCTGCCAGTTCGGCTTTTCGTTCAGCTGCACACCTTTGCCGCCGCTGACGTGATACAGCCAGATCTCACCGGAGCCAAGCGAACGGGTGCCGGTGTAATGCTTGCGCGCGGCGATGTATTCGCCATTCGGATGCCAGACCGGGTTGTTGAGCAGGCGGAAATCTTCGCTGGTCACCGCTTTGGCGTCGCTGCCGTCGGCATTCATGACCCAGATGTTGTCACCACCACCGGCATCACTCATGTAAGTGATTTTCTTGCCGTCCGGTGAGAACCGCGCCTGCATCTCCCAGGCCATGCTGTGGGTCAGCGCTTTCGCGTCGCCACCGCCGATTGGCATCACATACAGATCACCGAGCAGATCAAACACGATCTGTTTGCCGTCCGGGCTGACATCGACCGTCATCCAGGTACCGGTACGGGTATCAAGGGTGACCGTGGCTTTCTCACCCGGTGCGTTGTTGACGTCCCATTTCTTGTTGTCGTCTTCCTTGGCGTGGACAGTGCCGGCAACGGCCAGCGCGAGAACAGAATACTTCCACCAGGACATGGGTCTCTCCGATTGGCAGGACTGAAAACTTCAAAACGCAGCGACAACTAGCGGTTGCGCAGCGCGTTCTGACGGAAAAAAAAGCAGCCGAGCATAGCCCGAAACCGGGCCCGGCTCCGCGACATTTGCACCCTGTTACGATTTGCTGCGCTGCACGGATGGCTGCCGTTTGGCCGCTGTATGCGGATTGGCGTCTGGATGGCTCAGCCGGCGCCGGGATTGTCGATGGCGAACCAGGCCAGTTCCGGTTCGCCTGCATAGACTTGCCGACGGCCCTGATAAGTCAGCCCGATTTTTTCCAACAAGCGGTGCGAGCCGGCGTTATCGACATTGGCGATGCCGAGAATGCGCGGCACGTTCAGCGTCGCAAACGCCTGTTGCAGCACGGCCTGCGCCGCCTCGGTGGTGTAGCCCTTGCCTTCGTGAGCGGTCAGCACCGCGAAGCCGATATCCGGCGCTTCCAGTTGTTCACGTTTGAGCAGACCGCACATGCCGATCGCGGTGTCGCTGTCTTTCAATGCCATCCGGTACAGACAGAATCCGTAGCGGGCATGCATCGCATCCGGACCTTCACGCAAATAGCGCAGCGCATCGCCTTCATTGCGCACCTGCTTGTCACCAATGAAGCGAAGGAACGACGGCTGATTCAACAGTTCGACCAGAAAGGTGGCGTCGGCTTCGGTGAGCCGGCTCAGCCGCAAACGTTTGGTTTCCAACAGCATGGATTTGATCTCCCGCAAACACGCTTACTTGTATCAGTTTGTAGCCTGACGCGCAGCAGGAAAAATTGCCGCACTGCGTCAGTCTGCGCCAACGGTGGGCGCTACCCGCTGCACACGCAAAAAAATGCCTGCTTGAGCGACTGCACGGTGCTGGTTACCATGCCCGGTCAAAATTTTTTGCCGGCAGGCTTCCCACCTGCAGTACCGGCACAGGGACGTGGTCATGACAAGCATCGTTTATTCCGCTCACGCATACAGCGCAGAGCACGGCGACGACAAGCTGAGCGGCGAGCTGCGCATTCAGTCGACCGGCGTGCATTTCCGCAGCGGCGAACATCAGGTCACGCTGCCGCTGACCAATCTGCAGATCCGGATGGGCGGCGCCAGCAACCGGCTGGTGTTCTTCGAACATCCGTTGCTGCGCGGCTGGACCGTTTACACCAGCGAACGAGAAGTGCTGCATGACCCGGCGCTCGCGCAACACCCGATGGCGCAGCAGCAGGCCCGGCGCGCCAAACAAACCCGTGTCCACGGCTGGTGGTTACTCGCGGCCTCGGTTGCCGCACTCGTGTTGCTGCCGCTGCTGTTGGTGCTGAATCTGGATCGCGCCAGCGGCTGGATCGCGCCGAGCATTCCAGCCGAATGGGAACACTCCCTCGGCGAAAGTGTATTTGCCCAATACAAAATCGAGAACAGCCTGCTCGACGACGCCGAAGCCAACCGCGCCCTGCAGGGACTCGCCGGCGATCTGATCAAGGCGGCTGATACCGAGCGTTACGATTTCAAGCTGTATATCAATACCGATACCGCGCTCAATGCCTTTGCTTTGCCGGACGGCACCGTTGTGCTCAATGCCGGCCTCATCCTCGCTGCCGATCGCGCTGATGAAGTGCTCGGCGTGCTGGCGCACGAACTCGCCCACGTCCGCCACCAACACGGCATGCGCCAGATCATCAGCGCCAGCGGCGTCTGGCTGATTGCCTCGACACTGCTCGGCGATGCCAGCGGCGTGCTGGCGGTGGTCGCCAATGCCTCGCCGCTGCTGCTGAGCCAGAGTTATTCCCGCTATTTCGAAACCGAAGCTGACAAAGAAGGCGCCGCGCTGCTGGCGACGATCCGCGGCGACATTGGCGGCCTGGTCAGTTTCTTCGAGAAAGTGAAAGCCGAAGAAGAAAAGCGTTTGTCAGAAATCAGCGACGACGACGCGCGTGCTGCCGTCGAAGCCGGTTTCGCGCTGCTGAGCAGCCACCCCGCCACTGAAGACCGCATCGCGGCGCTGCGCGAATTGTCGAGCCGGCGCTACAGCGCCGATCCGGATCGCGAAGATGCCTTCCGGGCACTGAAAGCACGAGTCGCCGAACTGGTCAGCAAGGCCGATGACGCGGTCAGCACGGACCAGCCCGACAACGCGCAACAAGCCGGCACCAACGACTCCGCTTATTGAAACAAGCCCGTTGAGACGAGCGCTTGAAACACGCTTTTTGAATTCAGCCCATGGAGATCATGCTGTGAAAGTGGAACTGAAAGGCAGTGCAGCCTTTGCTTACCTGGATGTGGAGCTCGCCCCCGGCGAAACGATCATTGCCGAGCCGGATGCGATGTCCAGCATGGCAGCGGATCTCGATCTGGATGC
>CAMLKQ010000325.1 GCA_946480585.1 uncultured Kangiella sp. | reverse complement strand
TCGGTGGTCGAGATCGCGCCGCGCGGCGTGCTGTAATAAACGCTGTTGTCACCTTCGACCAGCCAGATCTCGTAACCGGCGACAAACGACATCGACCGATCACTGCCGTCCTTGCCGGCATCGTCCGTGCCTTTGTGCACCAGGAAGTTGAAGCCGCGGGCGCCTTCGCTGTATTTCTTGACCGGAATGTCGACCCAGACACCGAAACTGTCGGACCCACTTTGCATCGGCGCGGCGAACGGCACTGCATTGGCCCAGTCACCGATCACGACGCCATCCGGCAAGGCGGCCGTGTCGATGTCCATGCCACCGGTCATTTCCCAGATGTGCAGACCAAAGCCGTCGTAATCGCCGTTGTAGCGTTTGTAATGGACACGGACAAACGGTTCATCGCTGACCGGTGTGTCATCCGGATTGCTGGTGTAGGTGATGGCATCACCCTGCTTGCGCCAGATCGCACTGGTGCCGTCGAGCACAAACGATTGATCGGCGCCACCGTGATCTTTTTCATCGCCCTTGTGAAAGATGTAGCCGATGGTGCCGGTATCGGCGAGCAGCGGAATGTCGAAATACTTGCCGAACGCATCGGTGCCCGCCGGCATCAGCGGTGCGTTCCATTCGATGCCGGTGGTATCGGCGGCAGCGCCGCTGCTGTTCCAGACGTGCAGGCCCCAGCCGCTGTAATCGCCACCGGTGCGTTGATAATGCACGCGCAGGGCGCCGGCCTTGCGCTCAACGCGGGTTTTGCTGACGCTCGCGGCGATGGCGCTGATGCCAGCATCGTCACAGGCTGCCGTGGTCAGCGCCGGCGTGTCGGCCAATTTGACGCTGAAGCCGCTGCTGCCTGCCGGTGCGGTCACGGCATTGCTGTCCAGCACATCGCTGCTGTCGCTGCAGGCGAGCAGCACGGCGAACACGGTCGCGCTGGCCAGTGCTTTCACCAGTCCGCGCCAGGAAACTCTCGAAAAGCGCATAGCTCCGTTCCTTGTTGTGTCGACTCGGCGCGTGCGGCAGCGAGCTGTCGAACGGGCGACGATCGAGGTAGTTGTTCTTGTCTTGACGGTGGGTTCGCGTCCGCGCCGAACGATTCGGCGGCAAGCGAGCAAACGCGACAGCGGGCTTCTGCGTTTCGCTATCACTGCTCCGTTTGCGCGTGGGTAGACCGACAACGGCACGCGCAACAACAGAACGGCTGACACGAATTCGGTCCGATGCTGTCACGGTGCAATGCACCAAAGCAAAGCACCAAACCGGTCAGCGGCAATGAATACGTATGAATGTTGAACAACGGAATAAGCCGGTCGGCGTTGCACTGAAATGGGGAGCGTTGTGATCGCGGCGCTGTTGCTGACGCGCACAACGATGGCGCAGCAATCAAGTTGAGCTTGCCAACGTGGCGTAGGTTTACGCGAACGTAAGCTGAGCGCGTGCCGATCGCCGGGGTGCTGACATTGTTGCGGCAGGCTTCATCCGACAAAAAAGAAACGCCGACCACGGGTCGGCGTTTGTGCTGGTGAAAAATGTGGTTGCGGCTGAAAAGCGATAACGCGGTTCAGAACTGCCAGGCGACACCAAGCCGGGCAAACGGCCAGAAATCCAGATCGGAGGCGTCGTCTTCGAGATTGCCTCGTTCGATTTCGGCATCGGCCTGCAATTGATCGCATTGCGGTGTGCCGGCGATGGCATCACCGCAGGTAACCGACAGCAGGGCATCGGGGGAATCGATCGAGGCGGCACCGAGTTCAAAGCTCACCGTGAAGCCCGGTTCGACACCGCGCCAGCCGAGCGACACATACGGCACACTGCCGCTGATATCGAGCGCGGCGTTCAGGCTGCCGATGTCGTCCGGGTTATAGGTGGTGTTGCCGATCTCGACCGGCTGCGACAACTGGCCGACCAAGCCGATCAGGTTGTCGAGTTTGGCTTGTCCGACGGCGATAAAGAAGGTGCCGCCAAACGGATGGATGTCGAGCGTGAGCGCCTGCGAATCGAGTTCGACGTCGGCATCGTATTCGATGTCGTCGTACTCTTCGTCATCCATGCTTTCATCGGCTTTGCCGGTGGCGCCGCGCAGCGCAAAGTAATCGTTGATCTGCCAGTACACTTCGAGGCCGCTGCCAAGCGGGCTGTAGGCGACGCCTACCCCAAGGCCGAGTCCGTCGCGTTCGCTCGACTCGTCGGCATAACTGGCGCCGGCAGCGCCGGCCAGCAACAACGCCGCGCCGATGCTCCGCCACTGCCTGAACGATGTGTGCATGGTGTTTTCACTCCTGACCACTGGTTTCTGAAAGCTAGTCAGGAATGGCGAAAAAACAAGGCGACCCGAAGGTCGCCTGTAGCAGGTGGCGGGTAACGGCCGTCAAGGCGTGGCCGCGCATCGCTGTGGTACTGACGCCGGTCTCAAAGACCTTCCGAGGTCTTGGCAAGCAGGTTGTCGGCCGCGAACCGCACTTCGATATTCTTGTCCTTGTCGCCCCAGCGGCAGGTTTCGAACGCCAGTGCGCTTTCACACTGATCCGGTTCACCGAGGATGGCAACGACATCTTCCTTGCTCATGCCCGACTCCAGCTTGTTGAAGTTCTCGTTATTGAGTTTGCCGCATGCACTCAGCAGCAGAAGGGCCGGCACAGCGAGTATGAGTTTTTTCATCAGCGGTTCTCCCGTCAGAGGCTTGAATAACGGAGCCGGTTCGACTGCACGAGGGTGAGCCGGGCCGGGCCTGTTCAGAAGGTCAATCCTGCCAGCAAGTAAAACACAATCGACAGGGCTGCGGCTGTGACGGCGTACGGCAATTGGGTCTTGACGTGTTCGTAGTGATCACAGCCAGAGGCCAGTGACGACAGGATGCTGGTGTCGGAAATCCCCGAGCAGTGGTCGCCGAACACGCCGCCGCCGAGCACGGCCGACACCATCAACGGTGGCGGTACGCCGACGCTCAGGGCAATCGGCATGGCGATCGGCATCATGATGGCAAACGTACCCCACGAGGTGCCGGTGGCAAACGAGATCAGGCAGGCCGCCAGAAACACCAGCGGCGTCACCAGAATCGTTGGCAGGAAGTCGCCAATCATGCTGGCAACAAAGCGGCCGGTGCCGAGATCTTTCATCGCCGCGCCGAGCGCCATCGCCAGCAGCACCAGCGCAACCAAGGGCAACAATTCATTCATGCCCTTGAACGCCAGCGTCACCAGTTCGCGATGCTTGTAGCGGCCGTGACTGCGCAGCAGGAGGTAGGCGAGCAACAAGGCACTGGCGGTGGCCCACAGCAC
>CAMLKQ010000324.1 GCA_946480585.1 uncultured Kangiella sp. | reverse complement strand
GCTTGCCAGCGCAGCTTTTTGCTGGAGCGCAGCGAGGTTTGCAGTTCGATATCCCCGTTGCTGACCGCGATGGCGCCGTTTTCCCGCAGCCGCGTCAGCAGCAGTTCGGCGCGTGATTCGCGCACGCTGGTGGCGCCAACCCAGTGATTGCGGCCGCTGTGTTTGGCGGCGTAGAGCAGGCAGTCCGCCACCTGCAGCACGTGCTCGCAGGTATAGGCATTGACCATGTCGAGGTGCAGCGGGAACGCCGCGTAGCCAATTGAGCAGCTGATGCTCAGCCGGCTGCCGTTTTTGAGCGTGAGCGGCTGGTCGCTGATCACCGAGCGAATGCGCTCGGCCAATTGCGGGGAAATGCTGCGCTCGCTGTAACGGCTCACCAGCAAAAATTCCTCGCCGCCGTAGCGGACGAGAAAGTCCTGCTCGCGGCAAATCTGTTGCAGCCGATCTTTCACGGCCAGTAGCACTTCGTCGCCAACGGCATGACCGAAGCTGTCGTTGATGCGTTTGAAATGGTCGAGATCGATCAGGAAAAACAGCAGATCACTCTGG
This sequence comes from uncultured Kangiella sp., assembly GCA_946480585.1. Next base: position 2,733 of record CAMLKQ010000324.1, on the reverse strand, counting down.
TGCACCACCTGCAGCTGATTGGCCGCGTCCTGATGCCGGCGCAGCACGGCCGGCGCGTCTTTCTCCAAATAGCGGAACAACAGCCGTCGGTTGCCGAGGCCGGTCAGCGGATCGGTCAGGCTCATGGTTTCCAGCCGGCCGTTGACTTGCTGCAGTTCGCTGTTGAGTTGCTCCAGGGTGGCGTTCTTTTCCTGCAGTTCGTGGGTGCGGGTTTCCACTTGCTGTTGCAGCGTTTGCAGCAGATCTTTTTCCTGCTGCCGGCGGCGGCGGTGCTGCAGCAGCAGCGCGAACAATATGATGCCCGCGCTGATGGCATAGAGCAGGTAGGCGCCGGTGCTGGCCCAGAATGGCGGCGCGATGAGAATGGCGAGCCGGCGCGGTTCCGGATCCCACACGCCGGCGGCACTGCCCGCGCGCAGTTCGAATTGATAGTCACCCGGCGCCAGCAGGCTGTAGTTGGCCTGGTGCTGGCCGGCGCTGATTTCGTTCCACTCGGTTTCGACCGGCTGTAACCGATAGCGATAGCGGTTGCCTTCCGGATTGCTGAAGTGTTGCCCGGAGAAGGTGATGAGCAAGGTGTTCTGGCTGGCGGACAATTCGAGGCTATCGCTGGCATGCATCGGCAAGCGGGTGTTCTGCTGCATTACCAGCACATTGGTGATGGTGCTGCGCGGCGGCATCATGTTCAGCGCCACCGCGGCCGGATCGAACCAGTTGAAGCCGCGGATGCCGCCGAAATAGAGCCGACCGTCCGGGCCTTTTGCCGCGGCGCCGGAGTTGAATTCGCGATCCTGCAGGCCGGCGGACACGGTGTAGGCATCGGCTTTTTCCTGCGCCGGATCGAACCGGAACAAACCATCGTTGGTGCTGAGCCAGAAGCGATTGCTGGCGTCCGGCAAGATGGCGTAAATCACATCGTTGTGAATGCCGTGGCGATCATCGAACCGGTAAATGCGCTTGCTGCGCCGGTGCAGTTTCAGCAGCCCGTCACCGTAACTGCCGATCCAGATGGCGTCGTCGCTGCTGTGTAACGACCAGACCGAGAATACCGCCGGCAGCAGTCGCTCAAAGCGGCCGTCCGGGTAGCGCCGACACAGGCCGCCATCGTCGGTGCCGATCAGCAGACTGTCATCGCTGTCGCGCAGCAACGCGACTACCCGATTGCCGCACAGGCTGTTGTCGTTGCCACGTTCGGCCCGAAACGATTCAAACCGGTTGGCGCCGGGATAAAAGCGCAGCAAACCGCCGCCAAACGTGCCGAGCCAGAGGCTGCCATCGGCCGCTTCAGCCAGCGCGCGCAGGCGCTGGTGGTCCTCGCTGCCATCGGGCGTGGCCGGCAACAGGATGCGGCGAAAGCGCTGGCCGTTGAATTCGTTCAGACCGTTTTCGGTGCCGACCCACAAGCGGCCTTTGCGGTCACGGTGAATGAGCCGGACATGGTTGTCGCTGAGACTGTTGGGATCGGCCGGATCGTTTTGGAAATGCTGGTAGCGCCGACCGTTGTCGCGTGACAGTGACAGACCGCCGCCGTCGGTGCCGATCCAGAGTTGATCGGCTTCGGCCAAAAGGCTGCGCACGCTATTGCTGGCCAGACTGTCGGCCCGGATGGGATCGGTACGGACCACATGGAAACTGCTTTGCAGCGGATCAAAACGGCTGACACCGCCAAGCCAGGTACCGATCCAGATCACACCTTCACGGCTTTGAAACAGCGTGCGGACATGGTTGTCCGGCAGACCATCGACATGGCCGGGCCGGTGCAGCAATTGTTGCCAGCGGGCGCCGGGCTGCACCTGATAAATCACACCGAGGTTTTCGCTGCCGATCCACAAGCGACCGTCGCGATCACGCAGCAAGCTGGTGATTTGCGGTTGCACCGCGAAGCGCGGCCAGTCGACTGGCGCGAGCACGCCGCTGTCCGGCTGCCAGCGCCACAGACCGGCTTGCTGGGTGCCGATCAGAATGCTGTCGCCATCGACCCAGAAACTGGTCAGGCGGCTGCGGGCCGACAGCGCGTTTGGTCCGGGCTCCAGTTGCAACCGGTTGTCGTGCAGGCGGTAGATGCCCTGACTGCTGAGCGCCAGCAGATCGCCATTTTGGGCGCGCTGCAACGCCAGCAGGCGGCGGGCGGTTTCGGTGTCGTTGCCGGCGCTGACCGGCCAGTGCTGGAACCGGTCGCGCTGCGGGTCATAGCGACTCAGGCCGGTATCGGTGGCAAACCAGACCGCGCCGTTTGGTTCACTGAGGCAGGCGCTGACCCGGCCCGGCAGCGGGCCGTTGTCACTGCCATCGCCGGGCCGGACCGCGCCCATTTCACCGAGATGGGTGTCGTAACGGTGCAGGCCGCCATCGAACAGACCAATCCACAGGCCGCCGCGATCGTCGGTGCACAGGCTGTGCACGCTGTCGCGCGACAAGCCGCGTTCGCCACGCCGGATGACCAGCGTGTCGTGACCGTCGAAGCGGTTCAGACCGTCGGCCGTGCCGAGCCAAATGAAGCCGTACTCGTCCTGCGCCATCGCGGTGATGCTGGACTGTGACAGGCCTTCATTGGTGCCGAGCGTGCTGAGCCGGATGCTGTCGTCCGGCAGGATGTCATCCGGCAAGGCTGGCTCGGGGCTCGGTCGGGCCGCAGCGATGGCCGGAACAGCGGTGATCGATGTCGCCGCCAAGACGACCGGTGCCAACACCCGCACCAGCCAAGCGGCCAGCCCTGCCATAGTGACTCACTCA
>CAMLKQ010000323.1 GCA_946480585.1 uncultured Kangiella sp. | reverse complement strand
CCACTGCTGCGCTGTCCTCTGTCTCTTCGTCAGCAAGCGTTGTGAAGTTGCTGAGGAAGTCGGCGCTGCAACCGGGCCAGAGCGTGGCCAGCAAGCTGCTGCCGGCCGGGCCTTTTTCTGGTTGTTCGGCCGGCAAGGCCGCGAGCAGATGCAGCTGCTTTTTGGCGCGGGTCAGTGCCACGTATAGCAGACGGGCGCGTTCGTGATCGGCGCGCTCCTGTTCGAGTTTTTTCAGGAACGGATTGGCGCCGCTGCTTTCGCTACGGGTGCCGGCAATGGTACCGATCAGCAAACGGTCACTGCCGGCGATTGGTAACAGATCCCAGCGCAGCAATGGCGTCTCGTCGCTTTTTGCGGTGGCGGCCAGCCGCGGCAGAATGACGGTATCGAATTCCAGCCCTTTCGATTTGTGCATGGTGAGCAGCTTGACCGCGGCACCGCTGCTCGGCCGCGCGTAGAGCTTGCCGAGTTCGCGTTCCAGATCGGTCAACAGATCGTCGCTGTTGCTGTCGAGTTGTTCGAGCACTTGCAGGTATTGCTGGGCGACCGCGAACTCATCATCGCTGAGGCAGGCGGCCGGGCCGCCCAGTTGCAACCAGCAATGACTGACCGCAGTGGCAAGTGGCAGCCGCACGCGCTGGTGCAAGGCATCCAGGAGCACGGGCGCGCAGCGCGCCAGGCGCTGCTGGCCATCTGCTGACAACGCCGTATGTTTTTCTGTTGCGACGAGCAGGGTCGGCAATGGCGTCTTGTCGTCGAACCCACACAGCGCGTGCAAATCGTGCAAGCTCAGGCCGCACCATGGCGCCCTCAGCGCGCACAACCAAGCCAGCCGATCGGCCGGGTGCAATAGTGCGCGGGTCAGTTGCAGCAAATCGACGACAACCGCCTGTGCCGCCAAGGGCTCGGTGTCGACCGCTTCCATGGCGATGCCGGCCGCGCGCAGTGCCGCGGCAATCTCGAACAAATGACTGCGCGCACGCGCCAGAATGGCCACCGAACCGTGGTCCAGCGCCGCTTGCACCAGTTGCACGACGCGCGCCGCTTCGGCGTCTGGATACGACGCGGTTTTGCTGAAGCCGTGGCATTGCACGGCCGCTTCGGCAAGCGCCGGTTTGACCGCAACCGCCGCAATGTATGGCACGGCACCACGCACGCTGTCTTCGTGCGCCGCGAGCAACGTTGGTCCGTGCCGGTTGAGCCACTCGACAATGCCGGCCTGCGAGCGGAAGTTGGCCTGCAGCGTGATCGGTTCGAGCGGCACCTGACCGACGCCGTGCTGGCGGGCATCGAGAAACAAACTGACTTCGGCTTTGCGGAATCGGTAGATCGATTGCATCGGATCGCCGACCAGAAACAAGCTGTGGCCATCACCCGGTTGCCAGCCGGCGGTGAGTTTTTTCAGCAACGCAAACTGGCCGACACTGGTGTCCTGGCACTCATCGACCAGCAGATGACGGATTTTGTAATCGAGCGCCAGCGCCAACTCACTCGGCTCGTCAAATTCGCCGAGGGCGGCAATGGCGGCGTGCGCCATCTGGCTGAAATCGATTTCATTGCGCTCGGCAAACACCAGCCACAACTGCGCCAGCGCCAGCCGCAACACGCCGGCCAAGTGCCAGAGAAAGCCAGACTGTTCGCTCAGATCATCGGGTTGGCATAGCAGCAACAAATCGGCGAGCGGTGCCGGGTCATAGTCGGCGAGAACCGCCAGCTGTTCCAGCATCAACTGCTTGGCTTCGAAGTCGGGGCCATTTTTTGCAGCGGGGAAACCCAGCTTGACGGTGATACCGCCCGGTTTGCGCCAATTGCGCTCGGTTTTGGTCAGCAGCAATTCGGCCAGTGCCTGCCAGCGCGGCAAATCCTCGGCGCGGGCGCGTAGCGGCGTGTCCCAGTCATGCAGCGCGATGATTGGCGAATCGCTTTGAGCGGCCAGCAAGTGGCGCGCGGCATGCTGCGCTGGTGCCATCAGCGCCGTTTGCAGGCGGCTATCCAACAGCTGCAATACCGGCGTGATACTCGCGGCAATCAAGGCTGACCAGTCCGCGTGCAGCCGTTCATCCAGTGCCGGATGACTCAGCGAGCCGAGCAGATCCTGCCATTGCTCGCGCCGCGCCAGCATGCTGACCAGCAAGCGTTGCGCTTTGTTGCCATCGTTGTCGACGTGGCGCAGAAAAGCCGCCACGGTCTCGAAATAATCCGGCTCTTCCAGCAAGGCCAGCGTGCGCTGCGCCGCCAATTGATACAGCGTGTCGGCATCTTCGCGGATCTGGGCCTGGCCACCGAGTCGCGACAGATACGGCATTTGCCGCGCCAGCAAACTGCACAGCGAATCGAAGGTCTGGATGCGCAGCCGGTTTGGCTGTTGCAACAGTTGCCAATCGCGTTCGGCATCCCGGGCGAGCACGGCGCGTGCGCGCGCCAGCGTCGCACGCTCGTGCGCACTGTCGGGCTCACTGGCGGTGCCGGCGGCAACGGCTGCCGCTTGCTCCAGTTTGTGCAACAAGCGCACCCGCATTTCGGCCGCCGCCTTGCGCGTGAAGGTGATCGCGACCACTTCTTCCGGCTCATCGACAGTGGCCAGCAACACCAGCAGGCGATTGGTCAGCAACTCGGTTTTGCCGCTGCCGGCCGGCGCCTGCACGATAAAGGAATGACGCGGATCGAGCGCGCGCTCGCGGGCGCCTGCGTCGATAAGCGGAGTGGATTCAGTCATGCTGCACTTCACTCGAAAGAAGGACTGAACAGGTTGACGAGAGCTCGGCCCTGGCCGTCACCCCGGCGAAAGCCGGGGTCCATTTTTGAACTTGGATACCGGCTTTCGCCTGTATGACGAGAACGGTTTGATTGCAGGAGACCTGCTTGAGGTTTCTAGACATAAGCCCCTGCCGCTATCAGTTCTGAATAGAGATCACGCCATTCAGCATTGGTTCCCTCAATCAGTTCAATCTTCCATGCCCTTTGCCACTCTTTCATCGCCTTTTCTCGGGCAATGGCGTTGGTCATGGTCTGGTGAATTTCATACCAAACCAGCTTGTCGATGCCGTAACGGCGAGTAAAACCGTCAGCCAGCTTCGCTTTGTGTTGGGAGATGCGCAAAATCAGACTGCTGGTCACCCCGATATAAAGCGCTCCACGCATACGATTCGCCAGCCTGTAAACACAGGGCTGTATGCTTCTGCTCATGCTTGGTCGTCCGCGTCAATCGCCGTCAGCCGCAAAAACGGCGCGGCCATTACGGTGCCGGCACTCGGGTGGTAACAGCGGTTGTCGGCGACGCCGCTGACGAAT
>CAMLKQ010000322.1 GCA_946480585.1 uncultured Kangiella sp. | reverse complement strand
TGTTCCGGATCCGGGGCGTTTTCGCCTATCGGCATGACGCCAACTGACAACGTGGTCTTGACCGTGTGACCCTCGACTTCAAACAGGTGGGCAGCAAATTCACGCGCCAGCCGCTCGCCGAGTTCGCGGCCAGCGTCCGGGTTCGCCACCGAGGCGAGCGCGGCGAAACCGTCGTCGCCGATCCGGGCGAGCAGAATGTCTTCGTCGAGTTTGCGGCGCAGGAAATCGGCGCAATCGCGCATCAGATGATCGGTGCCGGTCAAACCGAACCGCGACTTGATGTTGTTGAACTGATCCAGCTCCATCAAGGCCAGCGCGCTCATGCCTTCCTGTCTGCTGGCGCGATCGCTCGCCAACGCGAGTTTTTCGACCAGATGCTGGCGGTTGAACAAACCGGTCAGCGAGTCGACGGCCGACAGTTCTTTCAGTTTCTGTTCGAGCACGGCGCTGTCGGCGTCGCGACGGATCAGCACCTGGGTGCATTCTTCGCCGTCGTATTTCGCAGCCGACAGCGTCAGCACGGCGTCAAAGGTCTCCCCTTCGGCGTGCTGACCCTTGAAATGGAATTCGGTGGTGTCGGCGTTGGTGGCGTATTCGCGCAGGAAGCTCTTGAACTGATCGTGGTATTCGTCGGTGATCATGTCCATGATCGGCATCGACGCGAGATCGTCCGGATCTTCGTAGCCGAACAGTTCGGTGTAGGCCTTGTTGGCGTAGATGTGCATGCCATCGTGAATGTAGGCGATGGCATCGCGCGACGAGGCCAGCAGCAAGTCGCAGCGCTTTTCGGTTTCGCGCAGTGCCGCCTCGGCTTGCTTGCGCCGGCGCCGATCCTCGACGTTGAGCAACTCGCGACCGACCACCAGCCGCACCCGCTCTTCTTCATTGGCCGGCACCACATCCTTGATGCCGAGCCGCAGCATTTCCACCAGCAGTTCGCTGCTGTAAGTCTCGGAGAGCAGTACGATCGGGGTGTCGCGGTTGTAGTGCTCGATGATGCGCAGGGCTTTCTCGACGGTGAATTCACCGGCCGCTGGTTTGGCGATCAGCATGTCCCAGGCTTGCTTTTCCAGTGCCGCTTTCAGTTCGTCTTCCGTGACGATCTGGGTCGCGCGCACGGCGAAGCCGTTGTTGCGCAACAGGGTGGTGGTGTGCTCGGCATCATTCGATGACGGATCGAGCAACAGCAAATGAATGGTACGGATCTTGTTCGACATGCCCGACTTGCTCTGGTTGGGTCCGGGCGGGAAGTTGGTGGCCAGCGAATGGCGTCAGAGCAACTCCCACACCGAATCAAAATTGTCGCCGTCACTGGCTTTGTTACTGCTTTCGACCGGGTCGCGACCGCTCAGGGCATCGTTGAAGTGAAACTGCCGGTACGAGGCGCTGGCCGCAGCCTGTTTGGTGAGCTGCACATCGTACACCTTGTCCCCGTCCTTGATGCGGACTTTCTGTTTGACCGCATACGGCAACGGCGCAGTGATCAAGGTGGCCGGTTGGCCGATGCCTTTCAGCGCCGGCAACAACAAGCCGCGCTGGTAAGCGGTACTGCTGGTTTGGCTGTTGCGGACCTGGGTCAACACCGGGCGCGCGTTCGGCGCAATCAGCTGGATGCCCAGATGCAGCGCGCCGTCCGGAATCCGCTTCATCCAGCGGATGGTGCCGATATTCCAGTGCAGCGCGCCTTGTTCGTCCTGTTCCATCAGCCCGACGATTTCACCGGTCTGGGTCTGGGCCGGCACGTTGCCGCGCAGGCCAAGGCAATAGCCGCCGGGACTGATGTTGATCATCGCGGCGATCTGGAATTCATAACTGACGTTGGCATTCTCGGTGAAGTTGCGCGGGCTTGTCGCGCTGACCTCGGCCGGCTTGTGACTGGCATCCCAACCTTCCTTGACCCGGTACAGCTTTTCCCACGGATCGGTCGGGCCGCCGACCGGCTTTTTGCCGCCGGGCAGGATGCGGCTGTGTTGGCGATCGTCATCGACCAGGGTGGCGTTGCGCAGGCTGCCTTCCAGGGTTTGCAGGTCGTGGCCTTCATAGTGCGTAGTGTCAGCGGGCTTTTGTCGGTCTTCTCCGGACAACAGGAAATGGCTGGCGGACAGGCCAATCGCGACCCGGATGGTGCCGCTGGCGGTGGTGCGGGAAAACGAGCGCGATGCCATGTTGCCGTAGGCGCGCACCAGATGGCGCAGCAGCGTGGCGCCGAGTTGCTGCACCGGATTCTTGGCAACGCCGACCATCAGGCCGCTGGTGCTACGCAAATCATCCTGCACTTTCGCCAGCACGGCATCGAGTCGCACGCTGCGGCAATGCGGCCCCGGTTTGTGCTGATTGAGGCTGTGGCTTTGCGGACCGAGATCGCTGTCGAGATCGAGATAGAACAGATCCTTGCCGGGGCTGTACGGCTGCAACAAGGCTTCTGCCGACAAGGTCGCGGCGGCATCGAAAACCTGTTCAATTTCGCGCTGGCGCAGCTGATACGGATTGGCGCAGGCGGTCAGCACAATGCGCAGGTAAGCGGCTTCAATGGTCAGCTCGTTGAAATCGCTGATCGCAGTTTGCCGGTGCAAACCATTTTGTTCGGCGAAGTGATAAAGCGCGTGCAGTTCTTTCCAGAGCCGGGCCGGTTGCTGCGAATAGAGTTGGTAACAGCGCAGTAACACCAGGCTGAGATAATGCACGGCGTAATACAGCGCCGGCACCAGTACCTGCGCGTTGTAGCGTTGGTGGCCCTCGCCGAGCATGTCTTCGACCACGGTTTTGTAACCGATGGCCATTTCCGATTGCATGGCTTGGGCGAGCGCGGCGATCTTGCGCTGCTTTTCGTTCAGCGAGACCGATTGACCGATGTAATGTTTGCGCAGCGCGTCGGTGATGTGGCTGACCACTTTGGTCAGCGCCTGCATGATTTTCAGGCGTTCGCTGACTTCCAGCGGCGCGCCGTTGATGTCGACCAGAAACTGGTAGACCTGTCGCGAGCTTTCGCCGATGTTGGCGATGGGCAAGGCGTCGAGCCAACTGGAAACGGCGCGGACGTTCAGCGGCACCTGGGTCTGGCGCGCTGCTCCCCGTTCCCGAACACTGAGGCCGAGCTGTCCTGTTCTCATTGGGTCCCTGCTTTGTTCACGTATCGGTATCCCTACCGAACCACTTCACGTCGCCCCGCATACTATCGTATCTCCGTACAAAAACCAGCCGGGAGGCACCCCCGTGCGGCTTGTAATTCAGGCACTTAACAAATAGCCCACAACGGAGCGCTTGTCAGCCGACTGGCAAAAGTACGGGCAAGGCGAGTGGC
>CAMLKQ010000321.1 GCA_946480585.1 uncultured Kangiella sp. | reverse complement strand
CAGCTGGTCCGAGTCGCTGCGGACAGTAATGTTCCTGTTTATCGGCGTGATGGTGATTGGCGTGCTGGCCAGCATTCTGAAAACGCTGATAGGTGCTGGCATCCAGATCCTGCGGTTGGCCGTGGGGCAGCCCGAACAGGGGAAGCCGGCGAATGCCAAGTCGTATCAGGGTGATGCGATTGACCGAGGCGATTGATTCCCGCCTTTTTGTGGGGTGCGAAAAGAAAAAGCGCCAGCTGCACAACGCCGCTCAGTGAAAGGAAACCGTCATTCCCGCGCAGGCGGGAATCCAGTGACTTTCGAGCAAGACGCTGGGCCCCCGCCTTCGCGGGGGTGACAAAACCATTTCCAATTGAGCGGCATCGCGCCAGCAGCGCCTTTTTACCCGACGATTAACTGCGCGCCAGCATATGGCTGATGCGCTGATCTTTTTCCAGCCACAGTTCGTTGAGCCAGCTCTGGAAGCGGACGCGGTATTCCTTGTCGTCTTCGTAGTTGCCGACAAGTTCCTTGGTGACCGGCAGGCTGCGGACATGAACGCGGATGTCGGTGACTTTGCCGCACAGGAAATCCCAGAACGAGTGGGCTTTTTGCGGGTAGACAATAGTCACGTCGAGAATACGGTGCAGCTGCTCGCCCATCGCGGTCAACACAAAACCGGCGCCGCCTGCTTTCGGTTTCAGCAGGTGCTTGAATGGCGACTGGGTGTGTTTGGCTTTGCCCGGCGTGTAGCGGGTGCCTTCGACAAAATTCATGATCGATACCGGCATGCTGCGGAATTTCTCGCAGGCCTTGCGGGTGGTTTCCATGTCCTTGCCTTTCATTTCCGGGTGCTTGGCCAGGTAGCTTTTGCTGTAGCGCTTCATGAACGGGAAGTCGAGCGCCCACCAGCCAAGGCCGATCACCGGCACCCAGATCAATTCCTGCTTCAGGAAAAACTTCATGAACGGGATACGGCGGTTGAACACTTTCTGTAGCACCAGAATGTCAGCCCAGCTCTGGTGATTGGACAGCACCAGATACCAGTCGTCACGCTTCAAGCTCTCAAGGCCTTCAACATGCCAGCGGATTTTTTTGGTCAGCGTGTGGATGCCATTGTTGATGCTGATCCAGGTGGTGGCGAGGCCATCGAGAATGCGGTTGAAGAAGCGGCGGACCGGCTGAATGGGCAGCAACAATTTCAGCAAGGCGAGCGCAAACAGCGGAATGCAGATCAGGATGGTGTTGAGTGAGATCAGCAGCATCGAAATGATGCCTTTGATCGAGCCGGGCAGAAAACGGAGCATGGTGGGAGTCGTCAAACCAAAGTGGCGGCGATTCTAGCAGCTTTGCTGGTCAGGGCCGAAGGGGGACGGGCTAAGCTGATGTGGGAGCGGCTTTAGCCGCGAATGCCTGAACCGAGATGGCATGAACAATCGCGGCTGAAGCCGCTCCCACAGGAGATTTCCGGATGAAAGGGGGGTATCAGCGGTCGCCGGTGCGGGTGACTTCGCCGACCCGCAGCACTTTCAGTACGTTGGTGCCGCCGCCTTCACCGATCACGTCGCCTTTGGTCATGATCACCAAGTCGCCGTCGTCGAGCCAGTGGTGGTCGCGCAGATAATTGATGACCGCGCGGTTCACGTCTTCCGGCGGCAGCTTGTTGTAGTCGAACAGGTGCGGGAAGACGCCGCGGTACAGCGCCATCCGGCGGCAGGTCGACAGCCGGCGGCTGACGGCGAAAATCGGAATGCCGGAGCGGATGCGCGACATCCAGATCGGCGTGGCGCCGCTTTCGGTCAGCGCGATGATGGCTTTGATCGGCATGTGGTTGGCGAGGTACATGCTTGCCATCGCAATGCCTTCTTCGACGTGTTTGAACTTGTCGTCCATCCGGTGCCGCGACAAGCGCGATTTGGCCTGGCTTTCGGCGCCGCGGCAAACGCGGTCCATCGCTTCGATGACTTTCGGCGGGTTTTTGCCGACCGCGGTTTCGGCCGACAGCATCACCGCATCGGTGCCGTCGAGCACGGCGTTGGCGACGTCGAACACTTCGGCGCGAGTCGGGATCGGGCTGTCGATCATCGATTCCATCATCTGGGTGGCGACAATGACGCCGCGATCAAGATGGCGCGCCTGCGCGACCATGTGTTTCTGCACGGCGGGCAATTCGGCATCGCCGATTTCGACGCCGAGATCGCCCCGGGCGACCATCACCGCATCAGAGGCGCGGATGATTTCATCGAGATTTTGCAGCGCTTCGACCCGCTCGACCTTGGCGACCACGCCAGCACGCGAGCCAGCTTCGAGCAGTAGCGCGCGGCATTCGTCGATGTCATCGGCGCTGCGCGGAAAACTCATCGCGACAAAATCGGCTTCGAGCTGCGCAGCGGTTTTGATGTCTTGCTTGTCTTTGTCGGTGATGGCTTTTGCCGACAGGCCACCGCCTTGCCGGTTGATACCTTTGTTGTTCGACAGTTCGCCGCCGGCGACCACCACGGTATCGATACGCTCACCTTTGACGCCGATGACTTTCAAGACGATGCGACCGTCATCGAGCAGCAAGGTATCGCCGGCGCGCACGTCTTTCGGCAATTCCTTGTAATCGATACCCACCTGGGTTTCGTCGCCATCTTCTTTGCCGAGCCCGGCATCAAGCGCGAAGGCGGCACCTTCGACCAAAGCCACCGATTTGTTCTTGAACCGCGACACCCGGATTTTCGGCCCTTGCAGATCAACCAGAATGGCAACAAAGCGCTTGGCTTCATCGGCGAGCCGCCGCACCAAATCCACCCGTTTGGCGTGATCCTCAACTGCGCCGTGCGACATGTTCATCCGCACGACATCGACACCGGCGCGGATCATCTCGCGCAGGACATCTTCGTTATTGCTGGCAGGGCCGAGGGTGGCAATGATTTTGGTGCGACGCGGGGCGGGATGGGACATGGTGTGCCGTCTGCTCGTTGTTGTGGTTGCTCGCGCGTGGCGGGCAACGGTTAGGCGGACAAGGAGGGCGACACAATCACGCGGTGATCAGACTGACGGCGCCTCCGGTTGCGCCAAGCATAGCGGCAGCGCGCCACCGACAACAATGCAGAGACAGGCGATTCGCCATGACAATCGTATGCAATCACAACGTCGTCGCATTGCGACGACTCGCTGATGACCCTCTCCCCTTGCGGGAGAGGGGGGGCGCGCAGCGTCGGGAGAGGGGGATTAGTCGGCAGAGCGTCTGGATGAAAGAATTTACTTATGCAGCTCATTGCAGGCATAAAGCGTGTTTTGCAGCAGCGTGGCGACAGTCATCGGACCAACGCCGCCCGGCACCGGTG
>CAMLKQ010000320.1 GCA_946480585.1 uncultured Kangiella sp. | reverse complement strand
GAACCGCGACCTGTACCTGCGCCGGATCGTGCTCCCATTCGCAGGCTTGCAGCGCGGCGCTGTGTTTGTCGAACACCAGCACCGCGACGCCGCTCGGCGAGCGCAGCACCACATCCAGCAAGACTTGGTTGTTCAGGCGAAACTCATCGCCGACAAACAATTCGGCCGGTTCGGTGGCATCCGGCAACTGCACCGCCAAGGCTATCGGTCCGCGCCGCGCCAGCAGCTGTGGCCACAGGGCCGGAATGCTGTCAGCCAGCGATGCGCCGTGCAGCGCACCGCTTGTTGTTGTCATCATGGCAAGCTCCTTCGGCATCTTCGGGCAGCGAACGCGCAGCAGGCGCCGCTTGCTACCCAGCGCGAGCCAGTGTAAAACCTCAAGTTATGTTGAGGTCAAGCCAGAATCCGCATCATGGTAAAACTCACAGCCGCCACCGCCGATCGCGCCCTGTCGGTCGGGGAAGTTGCCGAGCGCAGCGGCGTTGCGGTCTCGGCGGTGCACTTTTATGAAAGCAAGGGCCTGATCCAGAGCCAGCGCAACGCCGGCAACCAGCGCCGCTATGCCCGCGATGTGCTGCGCCGCATTGCCATCATCAAAGTCGGTCAGCGGCTCGGGATTCCGCTCGCCGAGATCCAGCAAGCGTTCGCATCGCTGCCGGAACAGCGCACACCGACCGCCAGCGACTGGAAGAAACTCTCGGCCCGCTGGCGTGCGGATCTCAATGATCGCATTGCCCGGCTCACCGCCCTGCGTGATCAGATGAGCAGCTGCATCGGCTGCGGCTGTGTCTCGCTAAAAGATTGCCCCTTGCGCAACCCCTGGGACGAACTGTCAGCGCGCGGTCCCGGCGCACATTTGCTGGAGCCGGATGCCGAGCGCTGACCCGCATTACATCAATAACGGTCATGACGGCTGCGCATGTCGCGGCAAATGTCAGCGCCCCTTTTGACGCGTCGGCGTAAACTGATGGCCCTGTTGCGGAGTTGAATCCATGTTGCTGTATCTGCTCGGCATGCTCGGCACTGCCGTGTTTGCCATGACCGGGGTGCTGGCGATTCGTCGGCAAGGGGTTGATGTGTTTGGCGCGCTGGTGCTCGGCGTGGTCACCGCACTTGGCGGCGGCACCGTGCGCGATCTGATCCTCGATGTGCCGATCTTCTGGCTGCTCGATTTCAATTATGTCTGGGTAGCTGGTGGCGCGGCGCTGTTGACGTTTTTTCTGGCGCGACCGCTGCACCGCAATCGGCAGTTGCTGCTCTATCTCGACGGTTTCGGCGCGGCACTGTTTGGCGTGCTGGCGGCCGGCAAAGTGCTGGCGCTTGGTCATGGACCGGCAGTGGCAGTGATGCTCGGGGTGTGGACCAGTATCGGCGGCGGCATCGCCCGCGATGTGCTGGCAAGCCGCACCAACCTGCTGATGTCACCGGAGATTTACGCGACGCCGATTCTGCTTGGCTGCAGCGTGTTCGTGCTACTGCATGGCGTGCTGGCACCGGTGCCGCTTGGCATCGCTTGCGTGCTGCTCACGTTCGGCCTGCGTACCGCCGCCATTTACTGGCAATGGCATATGCCCCGCCACCTGTCCACGCACCGCAAGACCCACACCGCGGATGACAGCGCGCACTGAGCGACAGCGGATCAGCGCCAGCTCAGCGGATCGACCCGGTAAAACCGGCTGAACTCCTGATACAGCGCCGGATGCTGTTCGGCGAGCGCCTGTGGCTGCTCAAAAAACACTTCCGACACCACGGCGAAAAATTCGGCCGGATTGGTCGCGCCGTAGGGATCGAGCAAGCTGCGGAAGCCGCGCGCGGTCAAGCCTTGCAGATGATTGAATTCCTGCTGCAGCGTCACCGACCAGCTCTGGTAATGCTCGCGCCGCGCCAGCAGCGGCGCGCCGTTGGCTGGGCCATTTTCCTGATCGAGCTGATGGGCGAATTCGTGGATCACGACATTGCGGCCGTCGTCATGCACATCGGCGCCAGCCAGCGTGTCCTGCCACGACAAAATCACCTGGCCTTGCTGCCACGACTCGCCGGACAACACTTGCCGCTGCTCGGTCACCAGACCGACACCATCATGCTGCTTCTTGTCGACAATGAAGGCCGAGGGATAAATCAGGATTTGGCTGAGCTGTGGGTAGTAATCGGTTTTCCGGTTCAGCAGCAGCAAGCACGCCTGCGCGGCAATGGTCACGCGCATCTCGTCCGTCACTTGCAAACCGTCGCAACCGACAAACACTTTCTCGGCCAGAAACACCTGAATGTGTTTTTTCAATTGCAGCTGCAGATCGGCCGGCATTTGCCGAAAGTACGGCATCCGCCGTTTCAGGATCTGCCGCCAGGCTTCGGGAAACGGCTGCGACCGCACCCGCTGGCGGCGGCGATGTTTTCGAAACGATGCACTGAACATCCAGACGCTGAGGGCAATGCCCAGCGCAACAATGACAAGCAGGGTGACCATGCCGGCCCCAACAATGGCGACAGGCAGCTTGAGGTGGGCCTCGGGTCCGGGCTTTTCAAGGCCGAGAAAAATGCCCCTACCCTTGGCAAGGGTACAACGCTCACCCTTTATTAAGATTCATTTATTTTGCATCTTCAATGAAATCCGCCTACACTTTGACCATCGCATCCCGTTCCCGGCAGTTCATTTGGAGTCCGCCATGCACGATTGCAGCCTACCCGTCCTCGGTCAGAACCTTCACGTTTTTGATGCCCGCGGCATTGCCCGCCGGTTCCGCCATGCCGCCATTTTCGGCGCCTTTGACAGCCTGCAAACTGGCGAAGTGATGCGCTTTGTCAATGACCACGACCCGTTGCCGCTGCTGGCGCAGTTGAACGCGCGCTACGGCGATCGCATCAACATCCAGTACCAGCAGCGCGAAGCCGGCCAGATCGTGATCGACTTCCTGCGCACGGCGGCCTGAGTTCGGGTGACCTTGCCGCCATGCTCCGGCATCCGTCATTGCATCGCTTGTCGCGCGAACACAGCCCGGCGCTGACACTCGCACGCCGCTTGTTGCTCGCCAACGACGACGCCAGCGCCAGCGTGGCGCGCAACACCTTGGCGGCCTGGTTGCCGGCGCTGCTGGCGCATTTCCGCGCCGAAGAACGGATCCTGCTGCCGCGCATGCGCGCACTGGGTCTGAGCGATGCGGTGACGCGCTTGCTGGCTGAGCATCATGCGCTGCGCGAACAATTTGCCATGATCTTGCACGGCGACATTCCCGCCGATGACGCCGTTGCGCTGTCGCGCTGGCAGCAAACCGGTGCGCTGCTGCGCGCGCACGTCCAGTTCGAAGAGCGGGAGCTGTTCCC
>CAMLKQ010000319.1 GCA_946480585.1 uncultured Kangiella sp. | reverse complement strand
ATCAGCGAAGTCGATCCGCGGGTGTCACGGGTGGTCGACATCAAGACGCCGGGCTCCGGTGAAGTCGACAAAAACCGCTGGGCCAATCTGCCGTTGTTGACCCGCCACGACCAAATCAAATTCGTGCTCTGCGATCGCAAGGACTATGACTGGGCGCGCATGGTGCTCGACCAGCATCAGCTGCACAACACTTGCGATGTGCTGTTCTCGCCGGTATTCGGTTCGCTGGCGTACCGTGATCTGGCTGAATGGATTCTGGCCGACAAACTGCCGGTCCGGATGCAGCTACAGTTGCACAAACACATCTGGGGCGATGTGCCTGGCCATTGAGCCGGCCCACCGCCATGCGACTGACTCGTCAGCGGCCATTGCCGTGGCGAGCCCACCTTTCGTGAATATCAGGAAGCTGCGTGATGAAGCCGCGTGCCGTGGTTCTGCTCTCCGGTGGTCTGGACTCCACCACCTGCCTTGCCATTGCCAAATCGCAAGGGTTTGATTGCTACGCACTGAGTTTTCGTTACGGTCAGCGCTCGCAACAGGAAGTGGTGTTTGCCGCCCGCATCGCGGCGGCCATGCAGGTCAAAGAACACAAGATCATCGATCTGGATCTGTCGCAGATCGGCGGTTCGGCCCTGACCGACAGTTCGATCGCGGTGCCGGAATCCCCGACCAGCGGTATTCCGGTGACCTATGTGCCGGCGCGTAATACCGTGTTCCTGTCGATTGCTCTCGGCTGGGCTGAGGTGCTCGACGCTCGCCACATTTTCACCGGCGTCAACGCCGTCGATTATTCCGGCTATCCGGATTGTCGGCCGGAATATATTGCCGCATTTGAGCACATGGCCAATCTCGCCACCCGCGCCGGCGTGGAAGGCCATCGTCTGCACATCGAAACACCACTGATCGCCTTGTCGAAAGCGCAGATCATCCAGACTGGTCAAGCGCTCGGCGTCGACTACGGCCTGACGGTGTCCTGCTATCAGGCTGATGATCATGGCCGTGCCTGCGGTCGCTGCGATGCCTGTCGTTTGCGCAAGCAGGGTTTCGCCGATGCCGGCGTTGCCGATCCGACCGGCTATCAGCCCTGACACGGTTGCGTGCTGATCGGCGCTACCGACCAGACTCCGTCGCTGGTGCCGCCAGCGCGGATTACCGCCTCTGACCCCGGACGCTTACGATAACTGCCGGCGCATTTGGGCGCCGGTTCACATTGTCATTGCGCTGACTTGCTTAGCATCTGGGCTCCACCCAAGGAAACGGGAGGCAACATGCAAGGCAAGGAAATGCAGGTCCGGGAACGGGCGCATCAGACAGCGCATGCGCGCACATCAAAGAGCGGGTTCCATTCGCTGTCCCGCTCGGTTATTGGTCGTGCGGTTTGTGCTGCTTTCGCGATCAGCTTCGTCTTCCCCACCATCAGTGTGGCCGCAATCCCCGCCGGCAGCGCTGACGACACCCAGATTGGCTGGGAAATCACGGCAGATCGCTGGCAGCGCTTTCTGACTGCCAGCCGCAGTCGCTATCAGGCCTTGGCCGAAAAAGCCGGCGTACTGCAAGGTTTTACCATCGAGGAGTGTGTCGCCGCGCAGCTGTCATTGGCGGAGCGGCGCGAGTGCTTGCGCAGCGATGTGTTTGCCCGCACCGCGATGGAGCACGACGGCATGGTGCTGGACGAGTACGCCACCGTGCTGCACCTGACGGTGGCCGCCTTGCCGCAGTCCCCGATCAGTGCCCAGCAGCGCGGCCAGTTCCAGCGCTTGCGCGCCGAGTGGTGGCCCGCTTGGCGCACGGCCAGTCAGTGATGAGGTTTGTCATGAAAAAGGTCGCTTATCGCGGCCTTTTTTTGTCTGCAAGTTCATTGCTGATGGCGGATGATCACGGTTCCCGCTGGGTGACGTGCGAACGACCGCTGGCTATTTCTGTTTGATCATAGGCCGCGACGGCAGGCTCCACTCGACATGGAATTTCTTGCCGCGCGGTTTGTCGGTGCGCTCAAAACTGTGGGCGCCGAAATAATCGCGCTGACCTTGCAACAGGTTCGCCGGCAGTACCGCGGTGCGGTAGCCGTCGTAATAAGCCAGGGCCGAGGCCAGCGCCGGCACCGGAATGCCGGCCAGCGTGGCGTCAGCGACGGCGCGGCGCCAGTGCTGCTGATAACGTGAGATATGGCCTGCGAAATAATCATCGAGCAGCAGGTTGTCGAGATCTTCCTTGCGTTCGTAGGCATCGGCAATCGATTGCAGGAACATCGCCCGGATGATGCAGCCGGCACGCCAGATCTTGGCGATTTCGGCAAAATTGAGTTGCCAACCCTGTTCGCGGGCGGCGGTTTTCATCAGATCAAAACCTTGGGCGTAGACACAAATCTTGGCGCAGTAGAGCGCGTCATGCAGCTGCGCAATCATGCTGTCGCGCTGCGCCGGCGTGACCGCTGTCGGCGTGATGCCAGTCAAACGCTGCGCGGCTTGCAGGCGCTGATCTTTCAGCGTTGACAGCGAGCGGGCGTAGACGGCTTCGGCAATCGTTGGCGCCGGGCAACCGAGTTCGAGGCTGCTGACGGCGGTCCACAGGCCGGTGCCTTTCTGGCCGGCCTTGTCGAGGATCACGCTGACCAGCGGCGCACCGGTTTCGCTGTCGCGGGTGGCCAACACTTCGGCGGAAATTTCGATCAGGTAACTGTTCAGCAGGCCGTCGTTCCAGCGGCGGAACACCGCGGCGATTTCGTCATCGGTCATCGCCAGTGCATCGCGCATCAGTTGATACGCTTCGCAAATGAGCTGCATGTCGGCGTATTCGATGCCGTTGTGCACCATCTTGACGTAATGACCGGAGCCGGACGGGCCGATGTAAGCCGCGCAGGGTTCGCCGCGGGCGACAATTTCCCCCGGCGCTTTCCGTTCAATCGGCCGGCCGGTTTGCGGATCGACCTTGGCGGCAATCGCCGTCCACATCGGTTTGATCCGGGCCCAGGCGTAGGGGTCGCCGGATGGCATCAGCGACGGACCAAAGCGGGCGCCCACTTCGCCGCCGGAAACCGCGGTCGAGAACAGGATGAACTTGCCTTCGTACTCGCGTTCGCGGCGCTGGGTATCGGTCCACAGGCTGTTGCCGGTGTCGACCACGATGTCGTCGGCCTGCAGGCCGGCATCGATCAGTTTGTGGCAGACATCATCAACCGGAGCGCCCGCCGGCACCGACAACACAATCAGATGCGGCCGGGCCAGACTCGCCAGCAGATCGGTGTAGGAGTTGCAGGTAAACACGCGTGCTGGTGCATCACCGCGTTCGGCGGCATCCTGTGCCAGCAGGGCATCGAGCTTGC
>CAMLKQ010000318.1 GCA_946480585.1 uncultured Kangiella sp. | reverse complement strand
GCCAAAGAGTTGAAAGTGCCGGAAGCGGAAGTGCGCCGGATGGAAGCGCGGCTGTATTCGCGCGATGCCAGCTTCGATGCACCGACTGACAGCGACGATCAAGTGTTCGCACCGGAACAGTATCTGGAAGACAACCGTTACGATCCGGCCCGCGCGCTGGAAGAAGGTCAGTATCAGGCCCGCCAGGAAGATCTGCTGCTGGCCGCGATGGGCTCGCTCGATGAGCGCAGCAAAGCGATTCTGAAACGGCGCTGGCTCGACGACAACAAAGCCACGCTGCAGGAGCTGGCTGATGAATACGGCGTGTCGGCCGAACGTATCCGCCAGATCGAAACCAACGCGATGAAGAAATTGAAGAGTGCGATTGTCGCGGCCTGAGAAGGAAGCGTAAAAAAAACCCGGCAAGCGCCGGGTTTTTTGTTTCTTGGCATGCGTTAGCGTCGCCGCCGTGAGGCCAGCAACAATACGCCGCCGAGTCCCAGCAGCGCCAGCGGCGCCGGTACCGGCACGGCCCGGGTAGTGATGCGCAGGTGAATGCCGTTGACGCCGGTTGCACCGACCGGCACCCAACCGGCAGCCACGTTGTCGGTGTTCAGGAAGCCACCATCCCACGGGTCGGAGAAGTAGCCACTGAATGCCGAATAGAAATCGGCATCGGCCAGCAAGGTGTCACCGATGAAGAATGCCAAAAAGGCCGATTCCACCTGCACCGGACCGAGCAGATCGAGCGGATCGAGACCACCAATGCCGAGGTAACCGCCTTCACCGGAAACCGGGAACATGTCGGCATCGGACACCAGGAAAAACTCGATCAGATGCCGGCCATTGCCGAGATCGGTCTGGCTCTCGTTGATGCGTACCGTGATTTCGTTACCGTCCACCGTGGTCCGGACGAACGCCTCCCAGACGCCATCAAAAGTGATCGGCAAGAAATCGCTGTTGCCGCTGGAACCGCCGAGAATCCGCGCGCTGTAGGAGCTATCGGGATCGATCAACGTGGCTTGTGCGCTGGCGCTGAAAACGGCAGTCAAGGCCAGCGCAGCAGCCAGACTGGCTCGAAAAACACCCTTGAACATGATGTGCTCCTTCACGGTGGCGGGAATGCCGCCAGTCGCGCTGCATAAAACATGCTCAAATTTTAATCAGCATAAAAACAGTCACTTAGCGGCGCTGAGGTGGCCGGGACCGGAGCGTCAGTAAAAAATCCTGACGGCCACAGCTGAGGGGTGTCAGAAAACTTGGCGTGTGGGCAGGGCCGCAACGGGCCGCTTGCCGACATTTTGCGTTCCCCCGCCAGGGCCGCCACGGCGTCGCCCCGCACAGTGGCCGAGAGGGAGGGTTGGGCGGGGCTTTCGTTTCGGAGCCTACGTCTCACTCGGACGACGCATTCATCCCCAACACGGCGTTCATTCCAGACCGGACGTTCATCCCGGACCGGAAATCATGCGACCCGGTGGCGCGAGGTGCGCGGCGGCTGCCGCGACCGCCGTGCGTGAGTGTCGCGCGATGTGGCAGTCCTCAAACACAAGGCCTGCTTACGGATCGTTGACGCTGGGTTGCCGACGCCGTACGGCGTTTTCCTACTAGCGACAGCTTGCAGAGAACGCGATCAGCAGCACAAGTTGCGATGGTGCCGTCCGCGTGCGCTTGTTGAAGATGACATTTTTGTTTAGCGTAACGGCGCCCGTTGGGTTGGCGTTGTTTTGAGCACTACAAAAGCAAAACAAAACGCTACCTGACGATACAAAAATCGTTGTCATTTTCTGTAGTGCCGTCAGGCGTTCTCCCGTCTCGTTGTCCTGAGAGCCTCCTAGTCTACGTTCACGCTTAGGAGATCTTTTCGCATGTTTCGAAAACTCACTCTGCTTGCCTTGGCAAGCGGCGCGCTGTGGTCGTGGTCCGTTGCTGCTGCTGATGTTGCACCGGCGCAAAACTCGGCAAGCATTGCCAGCACACCGTCGCAACAAGACGGACCCATTCGCCCGTATATCGTCGGTGGCGAAGAATCGGTACCCGGTTCGCGGCCGTGGATGGTGTCCCTGCAACGCAGCAGTCATTTCTGCGGTGGCAGTTTGATCAAGAACGATTGGGTGCTGACGGCCGCGCACTGCGTCGATGGCAGCAGCACGTCCGGCTTGTATGCTGTCGTCGGTCGTCATGCCTGGAATGGCAGCGGTGGCCAGCGCATCGCGGTGTCGCAGATCATCGTGCACCCGAGCTATAACGACAGCACCAGCGATCACGATATCGCGCTGCTGAAACTGAGCACGCCGGTGACGCTCGGCCTGACCCTGATGCAATTGCCGGATGCCGATCTGATCAACGAAGCGGCGGCGCCGGGCGATATCGTCACGGTGCTCGGCTGGGGCACGACGACAGAAGGCGGCTCGATCCCGAGCAATCTGCGCGAAGTGGATGTGCCGGTGGTGTCGAACGCGACCTGTAACGCCTCGATCGCCTACAACGGCCAGATCACCGACAACATGATGTGTGCCGGCTATGCCGCTGGCGGCAAGGATTCTTGCCAGGGCGACAGTGGTGGTCCGCTGATGTTCACTTACGCGGGCGCTGACTATCAGGCCGGTGTGGTCAGTTGGGGTGAAGGCTGCGCGCGGCCGAACAAGTACGGCGTGTATGCCAAGGTGCTGAACTATGTCAGCTGGATCAACGATCAGATCGACGGCACCCAACCACCGGTTGGCACCGTGCTGGAAAAAGCGGTACCGAAGATTGGTTTGAGCGGCGCCAGCGGCAGCCAGATTGTCTTCACGATGACGGTACCGCCCGGTTCTTCCGGTTTGAATTTCAAACTGTCCGGTGGCAGCGGTGATGCCGACATGTATGTGCGCTACGGCGCCGCACCCACCACCTCGACCTATGATTGCCGGCCGTATCTGAATGGCAACAATGAAACCTGCAACATCAGCAACACGCAGGCAGGCGTTTACTACGTGATGCTGCGCGGTTACAGCGCCTACTCGGGCGCCACATTGGTCGGTGACTACAGCACCGGTGGTGGCGGTGGCGGATTCACTGAAACCAATCTGTCGGGCGCCAGCGGCAGCTGGAAAGATTTCCAGATTGTGGTGCCGAGCGGCATGAGCAAACTGGAAGTGAAAATGTCCGGTGGCAGCGGTGATGCCGATCTGTATGTCCGCCGCGGCAGCAACCCGACCACCTCGACCTACGATTGCCGGCCGTACCTGAATGGCAACGCGGAAACCTGCACGTTCAACTCGCCGGTGGCAGCAACGTATTACATCCGCATTCGCGCCTACAGCGCCTATTCGGGCGTGACCTTGGATGCGCGTTACACGCCGTAAGG
>CAMLKQ010000317.1 GCA_946480585.1 uncultured Kangiella sp. | reverse complement strand
AAGCGCAAGCGTTCGCCACAGATCGACAAGCCCGGTCGTGGCAAAACCAAACGCTGAGCCATGATGCGCTGCGTGTCAGCCGCCCCGGCGCTGCCACTTCGGTGGTGGCGCTGGCTTGGGTTTTTGCTGCTGATCTCGATGGTGGCCGTTCTGCCGGTCCACGCCAGCGAAGACAACGGCAGCTGCGAGCCCTATGGCGACACGGGCCAGCTGGTGCGCAAATTTCGCCTGTCCAATCCCGCCGAAGCGATTCGCCTTGGTGGCCCGTATCTGCAAAGCGATGCGCCGCCCCTGGCAAGGGCGGTTGTCGCGTTCGACATGGCTTACGCCCACGGCGACCAGGGCGCCTTCAGCGACGCGATGACGCTGATCGAAACCTATTTGCCGATGATTACCGAGCTCGACCACAAGCCCTGTCTGGCACACGCTTATGGTGCGGTCGGCGCGATCTACCTGATGGCGGAAGACTACGAAGATGCGCTCAAATGGACTGAGCAAGGTCTGGCGATTCGTCAGCAACTTGGTGTGGAAGATCGCATCGCCGGCTCGTTGAACAACATCGGGGTGATTTATCTGGCACTCGGCCAGCCGCAGCTGGCGGGGCAGTATTACCAGTTGGCGTGGGAAAAATGGCAGCAAGCCGGTAACGAGCTGAAAACGGCGATGGCGCTGTCCAATTTGGGCCATGTCGATATTCTCGCCGGTCGCTATGAGCTCGGCATCCAGCGTCAGCGGCAAACCTTGCCGGTTTTCAGTCGCTTTCAGGAGCACTACAGCGTTGCGGAAGCCAAGCTGTTCCTGGCTGAAGCGTATCTTGGTTTGCGTCAAACACCTGAAGCCATGCAAGAAGTCGAGCAGGCCTTGCTGGTGGCGCGGCAGCAACAGCTGACGCCGCTCGGCAATCGCGCCATTCTGATGCAGGCCCGGGTGCTGCTGGCGCAGCAGAACATTCGCGCCGCCCAGCAATTGCTGGAACAACAATTACCGCAATGGTCGGAAGGATCCTATCCGCGTGCGCTGAGCGACGGCTATGAACTGCTGGCGACCATTTACCAGCAGCAAAAGCTGCATGCCGAGGCGTTGCAGGCGTTCCGCCGGCACCACGAACTCAGCAACAAATTGTTTACCCGCTTGGCCGCGGTCAAGCTGGCCAGTTCGCGGATCAACTATCTGGTGCAGGAAAAGGAACAGGAAATTGCCGCGCTCAAACTCAGCAATGAATTGACCAGCTCGGAGCTCAGCCGGCAGAAGTACCAAACGGTCGCGTGGACCGTGTCGGTGGTCGGTGTCGCACTGCTCTTGTTCCTGATCATGCTGCTGCGTACCCACCGCCACGAGTTGCGCCGGCAACAGCAATTGAATGAGCGGCTCGGCCAGCTCGACAAGGCCAAGGACAATGTGTTGGCCAACACCTCGCACGAACTGCGCACGCCGCTCAACGGCATCGTTGGTTTGTCCGAGTTGATTGTCGAAGCTGAGGTGCCGGTCGATGTTCGCGACTATGCCCAGATGATTCTCGATAGCGGCAAGCGTCTGACCAAGGTGGTCGACGATCTGCTGACCTTCTCGCAGTTGAAAGAAGACAAGCTGGTGTTGCAATTGCAACCGACCGCGCTGGCGGCGCAGGTGGATCTCGCGATACAGCTGTGCCGGCCGATGCTGGCGGAAAAATCGGTGCATGTGATCAATGACGTCAGCGACAGCACGCCCGCCGTACTCGCCGATCCGGACCGCCTGCAGCAGATCCTGGGCAACCTGCTGACCAATGCCATCAAGTACACCCATCACGGTTTGGTGCGGATCAACGCCGAGAGCCGCGACGGCGATGTGCTCATTCGGGTGACTGATACCGGCGTTGGCGTCGCGCTGAAAGATCAGCAGCGCATCTTTGATTCATTTGAACAGGCCGATACCACCACGTCGCGCCGCTATGAAGGGCTCGGCCTTGGCCTCGCGATCTGTCGCCGGCTGGTGCAACTGCACGGTGGCCAGATTGGCGTGCAATCGACACTTGGCGAAGGCAGCACGTTCTGGTTCACTTTGCCGGCGGTGCGCTCAGCTCCGCTCGCGGACCGCCCGCGCGACAGCAGCAGCGCCAGCGTCTGATTGCCGCTGCAATCCGGCGATCACGCCTTCGCGATCCGCGCTGCTGCGATTCTGGCTGAGTTTCCATTTGCCTTGCAGACGACGTATCGGGATCTCGATGCCGACGATCAGTGTCAGCAACTGGTCAAGATAACCGGCCGGTGCTTCATCGAGTCGCCACGGCACCGGTTGGCTGGCTTCATGGGTCCGGGTCAGCCGGCCAAGATGGCTGCGCAGCCACTCTGGGTTGTCGTGCAGCTGTAGCGAGCCGTGTGCGTGCACGCTGATGTAATTCCAGGTGGGCACCGCGCGGCCATCAATGGCTTTGCTTGGATACCAGCCGGGGCTGATGTAGGCCTGTGGACCCTGGAACATCACCAGCGCATCGACGTCGCGCGAGATGCTGCGCCAGAACGGATTATTGCGTGCGACATGGGCGCGCAACACGCCGAATTCGCCCACGCTGCAATCGAGCTCAAATGGCAGATGATTGCCAGTGAGGCCATCCGGATCGAGCGTCACCAGATTGCCGAGCGGATGCTGCTGAATCAGCGTCTGCATCACGTCGACGCGGGTTTCGGCAAAGCTGCTGGGAATATGCACGGCGATTTACTCCGCAGAAATCATTTCAGCGCCAGCGCGCCAGCACACTGGCCGGCAAGTTGAACGCCGGACCCGGCTCTACCACCGGTTCACCTTGCTGCAACGTGAACGGCAACACCCCGGCCCAGACCGGCCATCTCAGATCCTCTTCGTCGTCTTTTGGGCCGCCGCTGCGCGCTTTCAGCACCGCGTCATTGATCGGCAAGCGCAGCACAGTAGTCGCGGCGCTTTCGTTGGCATTCGGTTGCCGCACACCGGCCCAGCGGCCTGGCAACACCAGATCAAAAAAACGCTGGAAGGCTTCAGCTTTCGCCGCCGCATCAGTCACGGCTTCGTAACGGCCGTAGAGATTCACCGAGCGGTAATTGGCCGAGTGCGAAAACGCCGAGCGCGCGAGTACCAAGCCATCAACCAGCGTGACATTGGTGCAGCTGTCGCCGCACTGCAATTGCTTGAGCAGACGTGAGCCGTTGCTGCCGTGAATGTAAACGTAATCGCCATCGCGCCAATACGCGGTCGGGATCACGTGCGGCTGGCCGTCGTGGACAAACGCGATCTGGCAAACCCAGTGCGCGTCGAGCACGGCAGCAATCGCGGCGCGATCGTGATTGGCACGTTCGGGATGACGGCGCACGCGCGTGCGCGCCGAAGCGTCG
>CAMLKQ010000316.1 GCA_946480585.1 uncultured Kangiella sp. | reverse complement strand
TGTTGTGCTGCCAGATGCTGTTGTAACGCAGGCCGTCGCTGGTGTTGTAAACATCCAGCTCAACCGGCCGCCAGCCCGCATTCTTTTTGCTGGTGAACAAGCTGGCGTATTCGCCCGCGGTCAGGCCGCGGTGTGACGACCAGTTGTAGCCTTCCGTGTTCTGCACCCAGATACCGGCCCAGCGGATCTGGCCGTTGAGCGGATACGCTTCGACATCGACCAGTCGCATGCCCTGACTGGTGTATTGATTCCAGTAGGTGCTGAAATCTGCGCTGGTCAAATCACGCCGCACTGCCCAGCCACGACCATCGTTCTTGCGCCAGACCATCGAATACAGTGTGCTGCTGCCGCTCGGGTAGGCGTCAATGTCGGTCAGCAGATAACCGGCGTCCTTGTACTTGGTGAATTCGCTGCTGAATTGCGCGCTGCTGAGGTTGTACTTGAATTGCCAGCCAAGGTTTTTCTTGTCTTCCACCAAGGCGGCCTGGGCGGCGGTGCTGACCAGTGTCATCGCGACGACCAGTCGGCCCAGCTGTTTCAATGAGTGCCGTGCCGGACGGTAAAGGCTGGCCGGCACCGCGTCGGTGCGCGGCGTTTCTTCCCTGAACATATCCCTCTCCTGAGTTCGGGTTGCCGCCGGCAGGCGGCAACAACGGGCCGATCACGATGGCCCGGCGTCAGCCTACGCAGCGCCGCGCACTCAGGGAATTTCGAAGATCTGAACAGGGTTTCAGAAAAACTGAACCGGGCGACGCCAACGCGCCCGGCGCGGCCTATTCAAATGGCTGAACCGGCCAGCCACAGGGATTCTGCTGTAGCCAGTGCGCGCACTGGCTGATCAGTGCGTCACGCACCGCGCGCAGTGGCGCCGGATAATAATCGCGGTGGGCAAACTGCAACAGCACCGGCGTTGCCCAAGCCTTGTCATAACCGGGCACCAGCCGCAGACCGAGTGCCGGCGTCAGCATGTGCAGCGGCACCACGCCGCGGCCGAGACCGAGCCGGGCGGCGTCGATGATGCCGTAAATGTCATCGCAAAACCGGCGTCGGATCCAGCCGGCGGCGCGGCCGTCGTGGCGCTGCAAAAACCGCTCGGTGAAATCGTCGGCCTGATTGTGATCGAGATAGATGTCGTCCTGACGCGGCGGCTCGCCGCGTTCCACCAGCACATTGTGTTCATGGCCGAGCAGCACGTGGTCATAGCCGGCACGCGGGATCCGATCCTGCGACACCATCAAATCCACCTGACCACGCGCCAACAGCTCCGGCAATTCATACATGTGCGCGACGCGGAAATGAATCGCCAGCTCCGGGTTGGCCAATTGCAGTGCCTGCAAGGCGGGCATCAACACCGAGCGGGTGACCGAAGAAAAGCCGGCGATGGTCAGTGCACCCGCCAGCGAATGCTGACCGAGCAGATCGCCGAGCAGCGCGTCCTGCAGGCTTTCGACCTGCTGGCCGTAGCGCAGCAAGCGCTCGCCGGTGTCGGTCAGCGTCACCGCGTTGTTGCTGCGATCAAACAGCCGCACGCCGAGCTGGCTTTCCAGCGCGGCAATCCGCTGCGACAAGGCCGAAGGCGTGATGCACAGCTGCTCGGCGGCCTTGCCGAAATGCAGTGTTTTGGCGACCGCGACAAAAGCATCCAGATTGCGTGATTGCAGTTCGACTTTCATGTCGTCAGCGGTTCCTTGGTGACCAGCGGCGGTGGCGAATTGCCTTGGCATTGTGCACGGCGCGAAGCGATCGATCTTTGAGCTCAGTCCCAGGCCACATCCACCGCATCACACAACGTATGCATGAACTCACTGGCGGCGCGGTAACGGCTCAGGCAGAACCTCGCGAAACCGGGCTTCAGTGCCTCGGCCTGATCAAATGCGTGCACGGCAATGAAATCCTTGCGCTTCAAATCCTCGGCATGCGGGTGATCATCAGTGAAACCACGCGGCATACGTTGCAGGCTGTCGCCTTCCAGCTGGAAGTAGCGCATGAAAGCTTTTTCGGATTTGGCGCGCTGCCAGGCGTTGGGATTGTCGGCGATGTAATGGCGGATCTGCTTGAGCGCATCCGGTTCCGGGTGCCAGAGGCCGGCGGCGAGAAAACATTCGTCAGGACTTAAATGCAGATAAAAGCCCGGTGCGTGCACATCCTTGCCGCCGACATGGCGAAACTGGATGCCGATGTTGGTCTTGTACGGCGTTTTGTCGTGACTGAACCGGGTGTCGCGGTAAACCCGCATCAATGAACCGCCGAGCTTCTTGGCGCTTACGACAAACTGCGGTGACAGGCTCGCCATCGGCGCCTGCATGCTGGCGATGAATGCCAGCGCCGGTTCGCGGACAAATTGCTCGTAGTCGGCTTTGTTGGCGTCAAACCAGTCGCGCTGGTTGTTGCGCGCCAGCTGACTCAAAAAACGAAAGGTGTCGGTGCTGAAGGCCATGCGCGATCCGTGTCTGCCTCGCCGAGGCGGCCAGCATAACCGAGCTGTGCGCGACCCGCCTTGGCTTTCCGAACCGACGCCGTCAGTTCACGGTGTAGCTGGTGGCGGGCACAGCGGGTTGCCGCGATCAAAAACGATTTTCCACACGCCGGGTGCCTGTTGCTGCCAAATCGAAGTGAACCGGGCCACCGCTTTGCCGTTCGGGTCGTAGACCGGACCAGTGCTGAGCGCGAGCGCGCCACCGGCCTGCACTTCGACTTGATCCGGCTGCCACGAGAACGGCGCCTGCGCGCCGCTGAAATACGCCCGCCAGCCGTCGGCGACTGCCGCTTTGCCGCGCAGCGCGCCCTGTGGTGACAGAAAGATGGCCTCGTCGGCGAGAAAGCTGATGAAGGCGGCGTGATCGCGCGCGGCCATGGTGGCGGCAAAGGCGCGCTCGGCGTCCAACACCTGTGCCTGCAAGGTGGCGTGATCGATGACAGGGGCGATGATCGGCGTGGTGGCGGCGGCAGGCCGCTGGGCACAAGCACTCAGCAGTGCCAGCGCGAAACAAGCGATCAGCATGGAAACGGTGTGGCGCATGGCTATCCCTCGCGAGCGTATGAACGCAGGGGATTAAAGCTGGCCGCCGCGATGACAGCCAGCGCATTAATACCGCAATGCGAAGGCGCAAATTACCGGAGCGTTCGCGCGACGAACGGATGACGGGCGCGACGGTAACGGTCGCCGCCGTGCTGATAGGCAGCGATGCCGCTATTCCGCCAACTGCCGTGACGGCGTCACGTCCTTGCCGAGTTGGCCGGCCCAGAAGGCCGAGGTGATCTCGTTGATGGCGCTGCTTTCGGCGTTCAGCAGCACGACGAGGCCGGTGCCGCGCTGTTTCGAGTACGCCACTTCGGCGACATAGCCTTTGACCCA
>CAMLKQ010000315.1 GCA_946480585.1 uncultured Kangiella sp. | reverse complement strand
AAA
Source organism: uncultured Kangiella sp. (assembly GCA_946480585.1). The sequence goes on along the minus strand of CAMLKQ010000315.1, from coordinate 3,355 downwards.
CGCTTCGCGACCGGCTTCAATCGCTTTGCGCATCGCGCTTGCCATCAGCACCGGATTCTTGGCAGCCGCAATCGCGGTGTTCATCAACACGCCATCGCAGCCGAGTTCCATCGCAATCGCCGCATCGCTGGCCGTGCCGACGCCGGCATCGACCAGAATCGGCACCTTGGCGTTGTCGAGAATCAGTTTGATGTTGTACGGGTTGCGAATGCCGAGCCCGGAACCAATCGGCGCTGCCAGCGGCATCACCGCAACACACCCCATGTCTTCGAGTTTTTTCGCGGTGATCGGATCATCGCTGGTGTAGGCCATGACCTTGAAACCGTCTTTGATCAGTTCGGCGGCCGCTTTCAGCGTTTCCGGAATGTCCGGGTACAGCGTTTTTTGATCACCGAGCACTTCCAGTTTGACCAGATCGTGGCCGTCGAGCAGTTCGCGCGCGAGTCGGCAGGTGCGTACCGCATCGTCGGCGGTGTAGCAGCCAGCGGTGTTCGGCAGAATGGTGTAGCGATCCGGCGAAATGACATCCAGCAGGTTCGGTTCGTTCGGATTCTGGCCGATGTTGGTTCGACGAATGGCGACCGTGACAATTTCAGCGCCGCTCGCTTCAATGGCGGCGCGGGTTTCGTCCAAATCTTTGTACTTGCCGGTGCCAACCAGCAGGCGCGAGCGGTAGGTTTTGCCGGCCAGGGCAAAGCTGTCGTGTTGGCTCATCTGCAACTCCGAAATACGCGGTGGTGCGCCGAAACCGGGCTCAACCACCGCCGATGGCGTGGACAATTTCAATACGATCGCCAGCCTGTATCGTCTCGCTGGCATGGCGGGAGCGCGGCACGATGTCGCCATTGCGTTCGACCGCGACGCGCTTGTCACCGAGTTGCTCCTGCTGCAACAGCTCGGCAATGGTCAGTTCGGCGGCCAACTCGCGTGGACTGCCGTTCAACATAATCTGCATGACCGTGATGGTGTCGTCGAAACGGCGCCCTCCGGGCTGGCGGGCGCTGTGAAAGGGCTGGCATCATACCAGCCCGGCCCAACCGGACGTAGCGCTGGCAATGTCCGGATGTTTTACAATGGCTGCCAGCGTCGTGACTGCCGTGCCGCCGCAACTGCCTGATCTGACTCCGTTTTCCGATCATGGCATAGCACGTGCTTTGCGTGACCAGACCGCATTGTATTTTCGCGCCCCGAGCGCACCGTAGGGAAACATAGGCGTATTCGCATGAGCGACCAGATCAAGCCCTCCGTGGCCAACGGTTCCGACGTCACTGCCGAGGAAACCGCCGTGGCCAGCCGCCGCCGCCTGTTGCAAGGCGCGTTGACCGCCACTCCAGTGGTTTTGCTGAGCGTGGCTAGCAAACCGGTGCTCGCCGGCCAGATGTGTTCGCCGTCCGGCTTTGCCTCCGGCAACGTCTCGACCTCGGATCAGCCCAATGCCTGCAACGGCTACTCGCCGGGTTACTGGAAGGCCAAGCCCGGCGTACAGTGGCCATCTCCGTACAGCCGCACCCAGAAATTCCACAGCGTCTTTGCCGGCAGCATTTTCGGCACCAAAACCATGATGGAAGTGCTGTCGATGCAAGGCGGTGGCTTGAAGATGTTGGCACGCCATTGTATTGCCGGCGTGCTGAACGCCGCCGATGCGCCGCTCGGCTATGTCATGACCGAAGACGAGATCAAGAAGATCTGGGCCGAGTGCATCGCCACGGCGCCGAACTCGGTCTACACCACCGATACCGGTCTGGTGATGACGCTGGCCGATCTCGACGAGTTCTTCAACGCGACTTACCATCAGAACATGCTCGCCTACTACAACTGAGGCGGTTCGTTTGATGAGGAACGGGTTCTGACGACCTATCTCGTCACCCCGGGTTTGAACACAGCAGCGCTCGATGGAGCGCTGCTTGTTTTTCACCCCGGCTCCGGTGCCACTGTCGCCTTGACCGGCGAACTGCAGCAGGTGTTCTGCCGACTCCAGCAAGGCCTGCCGGCCGCTCCCGCCGATGGCTGGACCGACAGCATCGACCAGTGCCTGCGCCTGCTGCGCCAGCAGCAACTGATTGTGGCCGCACCATGACGCTTGGCAGCCTCCGTTACCGCGAATTTCGCCGCCGTCTGGCCGAAGGTTTGGTGCTCGGCTTGCCGCCCTATCGCATCCATGTCCGCAGCCCGTTGCCGCGGGTCGCCGAAGGCTTGTATGCGCTGTACCGCGATTACCCGATCTACCCGGATGAAACCTGCCCCGATTACCGGGTCGCGCTCGACATGCCGCTGTGGCGGCGCTGGCTGCGGCCGCAAGTGCAATTCCTGTTCGACGGCTTTACCCCGTTCAAGCCACTGCCGGCTGATCAGGCTCATGCGATGTTCGAATGGGGCATCAACTGGTGCATTGGCAACCACGACCACACCCGGGTCATCGTCCATGCCGCGGTGCTGGAGCGCGGCGGCCGCGCGTTGATCCTGCCCGGCGTGCCGGGCGCCGGCAAAAGCACGCTGACCGCAGCGCTTTGCCAGGAAGGCTTCCGGCTGTTGTCGGACGAGCTCTGCCTCATCGACCCGGACAGCCTGCACATCACCCCGGTGCCCCGACCGGTCAGCCTGAAGAATGCCTCGATTCCGCTGATCCAGCAGCGTTATCCCAATGCCGTGTTCAGCGAGCCAGCCAACGACACCCTGAAAGGCACGGTCGCGCACATGCAGCCGCCGACCGACGCCGTCCAGCGCGCCTTCGAGCCCGCTGCGCCGGGCCTGATTGTGTTTCCGCGCTATATCGCCGGCCATGCCACCGACTGGCAGCCGCTCGAACGGCATCTGGCGGTGCTGCACAGCGTCGAGCAGAGCTTCAACTACAACCTGCATGGCCCGCGCGGCTTCGACACGCTGGTGGCGCTCGCCAAAGCGAGCCATTGCCACCGGTTGCACTACAGCCAGCTCGACGAGGCCATCCCGTTGTTGCAAGCCAAGCTGGACCACTGGACGCCCCCCGCCATGGAGGACGCCGCATGAACCGGCTCGCCGTGGTCGACGCCTTGTTGCAGCCGGAGCGCTGCCGCGACTGGCCCGCCAGTCGCTGGGATGCCGCCATCCGGCAGGCTAGAAGTAGCCGCTTACTGCCGTCACTGGCTGCGCGTTTTGAGGCCGAGCAGCTGCCGGATTTGCCCGCCGTGCGACGTGCCTTTGCCACCGCCACGGTCAGCGGCAATGCCACCGCAACCCGGATGCGCTGGGAGCTGGACCAGCTGGTGCCGGCACTGCAGCGAGCCGGTGTGCGACCGCTGATCCTGAAAGGCGCGGCCTATCTCGCCGCCGGCCTGCCGGCGAGCCGGGGCCGGCTGTTTTCCGACATCGATCTGCT
>CAMLKQ010000314.1 GCA_946480585.1 uncultured Kangiella sp. | reverse complement strand
CGGCATGGCGCCGGCAGTTTTGTCGCGGCCGATTTGCCGGAAAGCTTTGTCGAAGCGCCGGCCGAAGCGAACGTCGCCGCCGCGGCCAGCCGACATGACAAGCTGTCCCGCCGCAGCCGGGATTGGTTGTCCGCCTGCGAGTTGCCGCCGCGGCGCAATGCCGGTGCGTTTGTGCCGGCCATGCCGGACTTGCGCGGGTTTCCGTTCGACGACTTCTGGCGCTTGCTGCACAAACACCAGCGCGCGGCGCCGTGGCACTGGTTCGATTACGGCGCGGGCGGTGGCCTGCCCAGCTTGCGTGAAGCCATCGCCAATCATCTGCAATTGGCACGCGCGGTGCGCTGCAGCGCGGAGCAGGTGATCGTCACCAGCAGCACCCAGCATTCGCTCGATCTCTGCATGCGCATCCTCGCCGATGTCGGCGACAGCATCGCGCTCGAAGAGCCCGGCTATTTCGGCACCCGCGGCAGCGCCATCGCAGCGGGTTTACAGCTGCAGCCGGTTGCAGTCGATGACGAAGGTCTGCGCACCGATGCGCTGCCGGCCGTAGCAGCCGGAGCGCCGGCGCCGAAACTCATTTACATCACGCCCTCGCACCAGTATCCGCTCGGCAGCGTCATGAGCCTGTCGCGCCGGCAAGCGCTGCTCGCGTACGCGGCGGCTCACGGCAGCTACATTCTCGAAGACGATTACGATTCGGAGATCCGGTTCACTGGCCGGCCGCTGGCCTCATTGCAGGGGCTCGATGCGCACGAGCGTGTGCTCTACCTCGGCACCTTCAGCAAGGTGTTGTATCCGGCGCTGCGCATTGCCTATGTCGTGGTGCCGCCTGCTTTGGTGAAGGTTTTTCAACGCTCGCAGGAACGCTTGCAAGGCGTCGGCAATTACCCGACCCAGGCGGCGCTGGCCGAATTCATTGCCAGCGGCAAACTGGCGTCGCATATTCGCAAGATGCGCTTGCAATATGCCGAGCGCAACCGCCTGCTCAAGCAGCTGTTGGCGCCACATTTGGGCGATGACTGGCAGCTGCTGGGTGGCGATGCCGGCCTGCATTTTGTTTTGCAGAAACGCGCGCCGTTCGACGATGTCGCACTCGCCAACGAGGCCGACGCGCGTGGCGTGATGTTGCGCCCGCTGTCGCCGTTTTATCTCGGCGCCGACAAGCGCCATGGTTTCATTCTGGGCTACGCGGCGGCCGACGCGCGCGAACTGCGCCGCGGCATCGCGGTGTTGAAGCACTTGCTAGGCTGGTCGTGAGTACGGACATGTCTGCTACATCGTCATCGCCATCACCATCACCAACGTCATCGTCATCGTCGCATCTGCCACTGTGGCCACTGTTGCTGTTGGTCACGCTGCTGCCGCTCGTCGCTGCCATCGGCAGTTATCTCATCAGCGCTGGCAACGGTCAGGTGCCGTGGTGCTGGCCAATGCTCGACGGCTGCACGTCGATCAGCCGGGCCGCGCGAGTCGAGCCGGCGATTTTCCTGTTCCGTTTGCTGATGCTGCCGCAAGCGCTGTTGCTCGCGCTGATCTGGTGGGCGGTGTCGGCGTGGCTGGCCAGTCACGCCGTTTCCGGGCGCGCCCGCGGTGTGCTGATCGCCGGTCTGGTCGGTGCGCTCGCATTGGCGCTGTATGTCACCTTTCTCGGCAGCAGCGGCGAGGCCTATCAATTCATGCGCCGGTTCGGCATCACTTTTCATTTCGCCGGCACCGGTCTGGCGCAATTGCTGGTCATGCAGCAGCTGAAAGCGCTGGCGTTGCCGGTGAGCACCGCGCGGCACTGGTTGTGGTACCTGGTCGCGGCGCAATGGTTGCTGGCGATGCTGCATGTCGTGCTGAAAGCCAGCCTCGCCGATTACGACGCCTGGGAGAACCGGCTGGAGTGGTCACTGGCGCTGCTGATGACCCTGTGGTTTGGCGCGCTCGCGCAACTCGCGCGGCACGAGCAATGGCGACTGCAGTTTTTCCGGCAACCGTGACGACCGCAAGATTCTGAAAAAGGAAACCCCATGCTTGGCATCGAACATTACGGCTTGTTTGTCATGACCGCTCTGGCACTGAACATCAGCCCCGGCCCGGATTCGCTGTACATTCTGGCGCGCACGGTGCAGCAAGGCCGCATGGCCGGGTTCTGGTCAGTGCTTGGCATCAGTGCCGGTTGTCTCGTCCACACGCTGGCGGTCGCGACCGGTTTGTCGGCCTTGCTCGCGACCTCGGCGCTGGCCTTTCTTGTCATCAAATGGCTCGGCGCCATTTACCTCGTCTGGATTGGCATACAGGCACTGCGCAGTCCGCGCCTGACGCTGCAAAACGAGCTGCCGGTGGCCAGTGCCATGCAGATTTTTCGTCAGGGCTTGCTGACCAATGTGCTGAATCCGAAAGTGGCGCTGTTCTTTCTCGCCCTGCTGCCGCAGTTCATCAGCACCGATGCTCAGCACGGCATGCTGCCGTTCCTGTTGCTGGGCTTGACCTTCATCGTCACCGGCGGCATCTGGTGCAGCGTGTTGGTGTTGATGGCAGCGCGACTGACGGCACGGGTTCGGCAGTCGCCGCGGCTCGGTCAGTGGCTCAATCGCGGTGTCGGTGTGCTGCTGATCGGCCTCGGTGTCCGGCTGGCGCTCAGTGATGCGCAAACACTGAATGCCGGCTGAGACGTGCCCAAAAAAAACTGACCCGCCAGATGGCGGGTCAGCTGCGCTCGGGGAAATCGACAACATTCAGCGATAACGGTAGTACGAAGACGGTGAACTGTAAGGCGACGCGATCATGTTGTAGAGCCGGTCTTTCAACAGGCAGCGGCGCTTCTTCAACTCTTCAAACTGGAAATCCGACATCGGGATCTGGTTCATCTGCAGGCCGCGAATCTGCTTGTCGAGTGCGTGGTATTCTTCGGCGGCAGCGGCAAATTCCCGGTCTTCCTGCCAGAGCGACTCAATGCGATCGCTGAACTCCGGAAACTCGCGAAACAAATTGTGATCATCGACGATCTGCGGCATGGCGGCATCCTCCGTATCTGGCCCACCTGTTGTGATGGTAGGCCAGTGCGCCCGCGCGGAGGCTGGCACCGCTAGATCGATTGGATATGAAACCCGACGCCACAATGACAGGAGCGTAAAAATGAGCGACCAGCAGTCCGACACCCCGAAGCTTGAACCGGTCATCGCCAAGCGCGGCGCCTATCCGGTCCGGGTCGAGGCCGGCAAAAGCTATTTCTGGTGCGCCTGTGGCAGAAGCGCCAATCAGCCGTACTGCGACGGTTCGCACAAGGGCACCGGCTTCACGCCGGTCAAATTCGAAGCCGAAGAGAACGAGATCGTCCATTTCTGCGGCTGCAAACACAGCAAGGATCAGCCGTT
>CAMLKQ010000313.1 GCA_946480585.1 uncultured Kangiella sp. | reverse complement strand
TCGCTTAACGCCGACGCGCAAGCCAGCTGTCGAGCGCGTTGGCAAAGCGCATCCGGTCTTGCTGGCTGAATGCCGCCGGGCCGCCCGTGTGGGCACCGCTGGCCCGCATCGTTTCCATGAAATCGCGGACGTTGAGCCGCTGGCGGACGTTGTCGCGGGTGTACAGCTCGCCGCGCGGGTTCAGAGCCGCCACCTGTTTGGCGACCAGTTCGGCAGCCAGCGGAATGTCCTGGGTTACGACCAGATCGCCCGGCTGGGCGTGCTGGACGATGTAGTTGTCGGCCATGTCGAAGCCCGCCTCGACCTGGATGCAACGGACCAGCGGCGACGGCGGCTTGCTGAGGTACTGGTTCGCCACCAGCACCACCGGCAGGCGCAGCCGGTTCGACACCCGGTAGATGATGTCCTTGATGACATTCGGACAGGCATCGGCATCAATCCACAGGGTGAACGGTGGGGCGGCAGTCACAACCCAATCCTCGGCAAGCAATAGAAAACAGCGACCATGATGACCGTCGGCGACCGGCAAGCAAAGCCCGGTCGCTGCGCGGCAAACGCCAACCGCGACCGCACGCCGGTCTGGCAAACCACACCGCTGCCGCCGGAACGCTTGTCGTGATGGCGCGCTTGCGGCACAGTGCCGACTGCCAACTCCGTCACACAGGATTGCTCCCATGCCATTGTGGATTGCCGACAGCGGGCTCGCCGATGCCCAGATCGTCGCCGGCATCGCCGCGGCGGAAAACGTGCTCGCCGCCGCCGGTGTCAGCGCCGAAGCCGCCCACGCCGCCATGACCGCCATGCTCGAAGGTGAGGACGACTTCAACCGCGACGCCGCCGACGCCTGGGAAAATGCCGAGACCGCGGCGTTCCGGGTGATTTTCGCCGGGGTCGAACGCTGGCCGGAATCGGCAGCCCTGACCTTGCGCTGAACGGGCACAGCACGTCGTTCCGTGCCACGAAAAAGGCCATCGCATGATGGCCTTTTGTTTTGCCGCAAACGGACGCCCCGTTACCGGCGCACGATTAACAAAACGCCGACGCTCGACTATCATCCGCGCGGCGCCATGTGGGCCATTTCCTGCTTTCGGCATCGTGTCGGAATCTACCTCTCCCTGCCTCTCTTGTGGCGCTTGCTGCGCCCACTTCCGGGTCTCGTTTTACTGGGCCGAAGCCGAGCAAAACCGGCTGCCGGTTGAACTGATTGAACCGGTCAATCCCTGGCTCGCCTGTTTGCGCGGCACCTGGTCAAACGCACCGCGTTGCGCGGCCCTGCAAGGCACTATTGGCCGCGCCGTGCAATGCGCCGTGTACGAGGCCCGACCCAGTACTTGCCGTGACGTACAACCCGGCGATGAGCATTGCAACAAGGCGCGCCGCCGGCACGGTTTGCCACCGCTGCTGCCGCAAACACCTGCAGAATGTTCGCACGACGAAATACCCGTTCGACTGCAGACACACGAGCGATCGGGCAACGCGACCATTTCGTAACTATATTGACTTACACGATTCAGCCGCATGATCGAGCTGCACGCCATGGCGCGTTCCGGCATTTCCGATGGCTGAGGTCTGCGTTGACGGCGGCCAGACTGCAGTCAATGCCTGTCGTTGCTGTTCAAGGAGTCGCGGGCATGAAACGCATATCGGCCATCACTTGGTTTGGCTCGCTGTTGTTGCTGGGCGTTTGTCTCGGTCATATGCCGGCCCGGGCACAGGACGCGGTGCCGCAACGGGTCAGCTTTGTCGGTGACATCTGGTGTCCTTACAACTGCGACCCGGCTGACGCGCAACAAGGCGCGCTGGTCGATTTGTTGAAAGCAGTGTTGGCTCGCCGCGGCATCACGCTGGAGTATCGCGTTTTGCCGTGGACGCGCGCCTTGCAGGAAGTCAGTGAAGGTCGCATCGACGGCATCATTGGCGCCGGCGTCGCCGATGGCAAACACGCGGCACTGACCGAAAAAGCCTGGCTGCAGGCAGAACTCGCCGTGCTGGCGCACCGCGACAGTCAATTCCAGTGGCAGGGGCTCGCGAGCCTCGCCGGCAAATCGGTGGTGGTGATCGCAAATTACGAATACGCATCGCCGCTACCGGCGTGGCTTGCTGCCAATCCCACAGCCGTACATCAACTGTCGGGCGACAATGCCTTTCGACAAGCCGTGATGCTGGTGCAGCACAAACGTCAGGACATTTTTTTCAGCAGTTATCCGGCGCTGCGCCGCCATATCGCGGCCAGTCAAACACCGAACGATTTTCTGGTGGTCCGCACCGGATTGAAGACGCCGATTTTCATGGGTGTGACACGCGCCAAACCCTACAGCGCCGAACTGAAGCAAATCCTGGACAGCGGTTTCGACGCCATCACGGCCAGTGGCAAAGCCGCGACATTGATCGCGCGATACGAGCTTTGAAACGCCGCCACCGCACGACGAGGTCATCGGTGTTTTTCAGCGGATTCGCCGCGTTGATGCGGTTCGTTGCCGACCTGCCGGCGACGACAGGTCTCGCCAGAGCCGACATCACCGCGCATTAATTCGCACCAACATCCCAAAAACAGCCGTTTTACCTGGCAAAACCGGTGCTTGTTCAGCACTTTCGTATCAACGAGACAAGATTTCGTATCTATCTGTATTTATTATGTTTTTGTTGCGGCATCGCGATAGTTTCGCGTAAGGTCTGACCACCCAGCGAGGCCGGTTTCTCCGGCTATCTGGCCGAGCATAAGGCCGCTTTTTCCAGCCGTTTCGATGAAGCAGGCTTTGTCGTGGCTCTCCAAAAAATCATCTCAATCAGAAGATATGGAGAGAATCAAAATGAAGTTCCTCAAAGCATCCCTGTTGTTGTGTTCCCTGTTTGCCAGCGCGCTGCTCAGTGCACAGGCCAGCGCCGACACCGTGGTCGCGGCAAAAGTGCGCTTCGGCAGCAGCAGCTATTCCGCGGACTGGTATCTGCCAAGCAGCACACCAAAAGGTCTGGTGTATTTGCAGCATGGTTTTCAGCGCAACAAAGGGCATTTGCGCGCACTCGGCAACAGCCTGATGGCGCAAGGCCTGATGGTGCTCAGCGTGAACGCGAGCATGACCGGAGGCGCCGCAAGTTTGGCGCCGAATGTCGCGGCTGCGTTTGCCAACCGGACGCTGACACCGCCGAGTGGTTATGTGCTGCCAGACGCTTTTGTCTTGGCCGGACACTCGGCTGGCGGTTTGCACGTCAGCTTGGTCGGCGCCGATCTGGCAAACCGCGGCACCGCCGGTTTTCGCGGCGTGATCCTGTTCGACGCGGTTGATGCCAACAACCGGATGGCGACCGCGATGCAACGGATTGTCGACAGCAATCGTCCGGTTTACGCCATTCTCGCCAATGC
>CAMLKQ010000312.1 GCA_946480585.1 uncultured Kangiella sp. | reverse complement strand
GTCACCCGTCCGGCACGCTGCGCGTTGGCGCGCAAGCCGAGCAGGTCAACGGCCAGTGGGTCGTGCGCAAAGCGATCATGAGTCGCAGCGCGCGCGTGCTGATGGAAGGTGCCGTACGGGTGCCGGCCGATACGCTCGGCTGATCCGGGCCGCAAGGTACCGCAGCTTGCTATTGCGCCACCCGTATTGCCGTAATCGGCACCAACAACGGCCTCCAATCGGAGGCCGTTGTTTTTCAGGAGTCACTGTTTCGCTCGTCGGTTTCTCCCAGCGATTTCGCCCTTTAAAGTAACGACGCTGGTTGCTTGATAAAGCTCATGCCATCAAAACGCAGCGCGGTTACCTGCTGCACGGCAAGCACAAACTCCAGCAGCTGGCCGCTGTTAGGAATGAATTCCACCCGCATCGTTTCTGGCTGATCAAATCCCGTCGCTGTCGCAGCAACGCCGCCCCATTTCAGGAACAGACCACCCTTTTCAGTCGTGCTGACGGCGATCGTTCCCATCAGCTCATGCTGATAGTTGCCAACATATTCGTTTGCGGGCAGCGACAAGCGCCATGGTCTTGCTTGCAGTTTTTGCTGCTGCGCCGCCACCATTGGCTTGAGGCCGGCAGCTTTATCGACCAGCCGCTGCGCTCGGGTCCCGATGGCCTCGGTTCGATTCGGTTCAGCCAGCAATTCGCCGTAGACATAGTCCGCGATCAGCGCCGTCAACTCGCTGCTCAAGACATCCTCGTTGTTGAGTACCACCAAACCGATTCGCTTGGCCGGTATCAGCGACAGATGGGCATGAAAGCCCGCGTAAGCGCCGAAGTGATGCAGCATCGCTTCACCTTTGTACGGGCCGGTATACCAACCGAAGGCATAGCCGTCACGTTTGAAATCACCGTACGCGCTGTCGGTTGTGATCTGGCGCTGCTGCGCGCGTGCAACCACCTCCGCCGGCAACACCGCCTTGCCATCAAGCCGGCCCTGTTCCAGTTGCGCGATCAGAAAGCGCGCCAGATCCGGCGCAGTCGACAGCACACCACCCGCAGCATGCAAGGTTTGATCGGATTTGCGCAGCGCCAGCGCTTGCAAGTTATCGGAACTCAAGCCCGAATACGGCAACGCGAGTGACCAGCCGTTCGCCGTTGCAGTAGTGACCGACGCTGCGCTGCGGCGCATGCCCAACGGCACGAACACTTCCTGCTGCAGCAGTTGTTGCCAGGTTTGCTGGTGCTTGGCTTCCAGCCAGATGCTGAGCAGGTTGTAGCCGACATTGCTGTAAGCAAATTGGCCGTACGCGGCCTTCGCATGCGCACTCGTTTCGGCAACCAGGCGTTGCCGCACAGCGGCATCGTGCAAACCGGTGAAAGCGCTGGCCCACACTAGCGGGCCGTTATCGATGCCGGCGCCGTGTATCAACAGATCACGCAGACGAATCTGTTCGCTCGCGATACCAGCGAAGCGGATGTCCGGAAACGCTGACGCCAAGCTCTGATTCAGCGTCAGCTCGCCACGCGTTTCTTTCTGCAGCAGGCTCAAGGCAAACAGCGGTTTGGTTGCCGAGGCGATATAGAACACGGTGTCGGCGCTGACCGGACGGCGCTGGGCCATGTCGGCAAAACCGATGTAAGCCTGATGAACAATGCGCCCCTCTTGCACCACCGCAATGGCCGTGCCGGATGGCAGCGCGGCGCTCACCTTGAGCCGCTCAACCAGCGGAAGGAGTTCGGCAAACCGTGACGCTGCCGTTGCGGAATGGCTGGGCAGTACAAACAACCCGAACAACATGAACAACAGCCCGGTGCGCAACCGCGGCGTGAAGAATCGAAGCATGGAGGTCTCCCGCGACACCCCGAGGCCGACCGCGATTGCGGCGGCGGCGGGTTGCCATGGGACGTGAGTAACACCAAAGCGGTTTTCCGCCGCGCCGGTGATGCTGGCCTTCGCTACCGGGTTTGGACTCGGGTTCGGTTGCGGCAACCCCGATCTGGCCATACCGGCTTGACATCTCGGTTGCGTCGCCATACTGTACCAATACCTACAGTACAGAAGGTACAGTCCATGTCGCGCACCGTTCCCCTGATGCTGCAACTCAGCAGCGCCGATCCCCGCCCGATCACCAAACAGCTGACCGATGGCATCCGTCGCCTGATCGCGAGCGGCGAGCTGGCCACCGGCGACCAGCTGCCCAGCGTTCGTGGTCTGGCCCAGCAGCTGACCATCAACCCCAACACGGTCGCCAAGGCCTACAGCGAGCTGACCAGCGAAGGCTGGCTCGACGCGCGGCAGGGCCTCGGCTTGTTCGTCGCGCCACAGCGCCAGTTGTTGTCGGACGCCGAGCGCGAGCGCCGGCTCGGTCTCGCCATCGACCGCTTCACCGCTGACGTGGTCGGGCTCGGTTATCCGCTCGACGACGTGCTGCGTCAGGTCGAAGCGGCGCTGGCGCCTTGCCTGAAACAGCGCAGCGCCTAAACGGCACGCCGGCGGCATTCGCAACGTCATTGAGAAAGGAATCATCATGTCCGTTCCGCAATTGCAAATCATCGAAACCCGCGCGTCCCAGCCGCAGCCAGCGATGGCGGATTACGTCATCGAAACCGACGCGCTGACACTGAGTTACGGCCGCAAACGCGCCTTGAACGCGCTCAGCTTGCGCATCCCGCGTGGTCGCATTCATGCCATCGTCGGCGCCAACGGCGCCGGCAAATCCTCGCTGTTCCGCATCCTGCTCGGCTTTCAATCGCCTACCTCTGGCACCGCGCGCATTCTCGGTCGCGATTGCAATGCGCTGACGCATCAGGATCGCGGTCGCATCGGCTTCGTCAACGAAGAACACAGCCTGCCGGCCTGGCTGCGCGTGGAAGAAGTGGTGGCGATGCAGCGGCGGCTGTATCCGCGCTGGGACGAAGCGCGTTACCGAAGCATCGTCGGCCATTTTCATGTGCTGCCGGAGCAACGCGTGCGCGAGCTGTCACGCGGCGAGCGCGCCGGCGTCAATCTGGCCATGGCGTTGGCGCAAGGTCCGGAGCTGTTGATTCTCGATGAACCGACACTCGGCCTCGACGTGGTCGCCAAGCGCGCGTTTCTGGAGGCGGTGCTGGCCGCGGTCGACAGCAGCGATTGCACCATCATTTACTGCTCGCATCAGATGGAAGAAATCGAACGGCTCGCCGACAACCTGATCATCCTCGAACGCGGCGAACTGAAGCACATGTCGCCGCCGGACGAATTCTGTGAACGGGTGTCGCTGTGGGTGGCGGAATACCCGTTTGTCGCGCCCGGTGCCGAGACCTTGCCCGGCGTCTTGCAGGTGCAGCGCATCGACGGCCTGTTTCATTTTCTGGTGCTCGACCAAGGCGATGACTTTGGCGCGCTGCTCGACGCTC
>CAMLKQ010000311.1 GCA_946480585.1 uncultured Kangiella sp. | reverse complement strand
CGAGCCCGGCGGTGTTTCTCGGCATGTCACTCGGGGTGACCTTTCCGTTCAACATTCTGATCGGCATCCCGCTGTATTACGGCATGGCGAGTGCGGTGTTGGGTTGAGCGGATACCAAAATAAAAAGGCGACGGTTCCGTCGCCTTTTTATTTTTCGCTCCAGCATCAGGGCGTCAACAACGGCGTCGCCTCACCCGCCAGCACTTGCGCAATGCGCTGGCGCCAATGTGGCAAATCAAAGGCCTGCTGGTTTACCCAGTCGTCATTGAACAGCGTGTGCGCGTAGCGCTCGCCGCCGTCGCAAATCAGTGTGACCACTGAACCGGTTTCGCCACGGGCGCGCATGGCCTGCATCAGCTGCAATGCGGCAATGAACTGGGTGCCGGTTGAGCCGCCAACGCGCCGATCAAGCAACCGCTCCAGCTCACGCACTGCTGCGACACTGGCGGCATCCGGCACTTTCAGCATGTGGTCGATCAGCTGCGGCATGAACGACGGCTCACAGCGCGGCCGGCCGATACCTTCGATGCGCGACGGCGCCGTGCAGGTCAGATCGCGACAGCGCTGTGCCCAGCTGTCGAAGAAAACCGAGTGTTCCGGATCGGCAACGCAAAGTTCGGTGCTGTGCCGGCGATAGCGCAGATAGCGGCCGAGCGTGGCCGAGGTGCCACCGGTGCCGGCGGTGCAGATCAGCCAGCGTGGTTCGGCGTGCTGTTCTTTTTGCATCTGGCTGAAAATCGATTCGGCGATGTTGTTGTTGCTGCGCCAGTCGGTGACCCGCTCGGCGTTGCTGAATTGATCGAGGTAATGGCCGTTGCGTTCACGAGCAATGCGGGTGGCTTCGTCATAGACCTGTGCTGGCGTGTCGACAAAATGACAGCTGCCACCGTAAAAATGAATCGCCCGCACTTTTTCCGGCGAGGTGCTCTTCGGCATCACCGCGACAAACGGCAAACCAAGCAGACGAGCAAAGTACGCTTCCGACACCGCGGTGTTGCCGCTCGACGCTTCCACCAGCGTCGTTTCCGGACCGATGTCACCGTTGCACAAACCAAACAGCACCAGCGAGCGAGCGAGCCGATGTTTCAGCGAGCCGCTCGGGTGAGTGGATTCATCCTTGAAATACAGATCGATGCCGGGAAAGCCCGACAACGGCAGCGGAATCAAATGGGTGTCAGCAGAGCGCTGGAAATCCGCATCGATGCGGGCTATGGCCTGGCGAACCCAGGCCGGGGAGAATCGTTGCTTCACAGTGTCCTCGGGGCGCCGCAGCGCCGGTCAGTTGCGGTGCTGCCGCGTCGCCACCGGGACGAACGCTCAGGCCACACCGAGTTGTCGCAATTCCTGTTCAACCTGGGCCAGCTCGTTGGCTGCGACCCGGCTGATCTCCGCCAGCACGTCGGCGTTTTCCAGCTCGATGGCCTGTTCATCCGAATCGGCGGACAGGCCGCGACGGTAATCAGCCTTGATGGCGTCAAGCCGTTTTTGCAGCTCATCACGGCGCTGGCGCAACTGTTGGATACGGGCATTGCGATCGGTCATTTCAGGGGCTCCGGTTTGTAACCTTCCTTTTGACTTTAGGCAACTATCAGCGCACCGCTTCTGATCCGGATCAGATTGTCCGGCGATTGTAGCGCCGACACCAAGCCCCGCTGCGCCGATCAGTGCCAGAAGCAGATGCCCCTTCGGCAGCGGATGGCGTTGCACACCGGCAACGCGGCGGCAACAGCTTGCCGGTCCACTCGCATCTGACTCGGCGAAAAGCCTCCGAAATCGCTCAAAAACCACGGCATACCGGCCGATAACCCGTCATCGGCACAGCGCTTGCTGCGCATGCCTGCCCGGCCATGCGGCCACGGCACCGATCCCTTGCGCAGTCCGGCTGTCGCGCAAACCGCTGGCTTCGGACCAGAGCCTGAATACCCAGTGCCTGCCGAACACCTGAAGCCAGCCACGCAACTTGCGCCAGCCGAACAAAAGGAGCCGCGCATGAACCTGTCGACCCTGTTGGGCTTTGCCCTTGGCCTGTTGCTGGTGGCGCTCGCCATCAGCGTCACCGCCAACCACCCCGGCGATTACCTCAGCTTGTCCAGTCTGATGATCGTGCTCGGCGGCACAGTCGCGGCAACGCTGGTGGCCTACCCGATGACCGAAGTCCGTCGCATGCTGCGCGCACTGCTGCAAACGCTGCGCGAGGAAAAACTCGACTCAGCGCACGCCATCGACGAACTGGTCGAAATTGCCAAGCATTGGAATCGCGGCGATGTCCGTGAACTGGAAACGCGGCTGCAACACAGCCGCAACGGTTTCCTGCGCACCGGCGTGCAACTGCTGCTCGACAAGGCGCCGGCCGAAGATGTGCTGAGCCTGCTGCACTGGCGCATCCAGCGACTGAAAGCCAAAGAACGCGCCGACGCCCAGATGTTCCGTTCGATGGCAGCATTCGCGCCAGCTTTTGGCATGGTCGGCACATTGCTCGGCCTCATCAACATGATGCAGATCATGTCCGGCCGCGATCTGGTGGAAATCGGCGGCAACATGGCGCTCGCCTTGGTGACGACTTTCTACGGTCTGCTGCTTGCCAACCTGTTGTTCAAACCAATCGCGATCAAACTCGAACGCGCCACCGAACAACGGGTGATGCTGATGACCATGGTGCTCGAAGGCATTTCACTGCTGTCGCAGCGGCGCAGCCCGGCGGTGTTGCGGGAAACCCTGCAGTCGTTCATTCAGCATTACGACAACGAATTGGACACCGCACCGCTTTCTGATGACGACGCCGACAAGCTGACCGCTGCGCTCGCTGCTCGCGCCCGTGGTCGGCAAGCGGGCGCGTTGCTGTAATCGCTTGCGCCAGGCCCTTGCCGCACGGTCTGAATGGAGCCGCATCATGAACGCCATGCCACGCCACCTCGGCCACTTGCACAGCAGCGAGCCGCCCGATGAACCGGAAGAAAGTTGGATGTTGTCCTATCTCGATGTGTTTGCCCTGATCGCAACACTGTTCATCGTATTGACGGTGCTCGCGCAATTGCGCACGGAGCAACTCGTCGAACAACGTGACGCCGAATCAGCGCAACGCATTGCCAGTCAAGCCAGCCCCGACGTCACCGACACGGCAAACACGACAGCCAACGCGCTCGAACCGTCCCGCGCCAGCGGCACCATCGCCCCTGGCACGCAACTGCTCGATGCCCTGCCCACTGCCTTGCAAGCGCTGCTGAACGAACCGGAATTGCAACAGCAGATCGAGGTGTTAAATCACGCTGACTACACCGAAGTGCAAATCCGCGATCACATCCTGTTTGCCAGTGCCGAAGCCACCTTGCTGCCGGAAGGGCAGATGCTGCTCGCTCGACTAGCCCCCGTGCTCAAGGAAA
>CAMLKQ010000310.1 GCA_946480585.1 uncultured Kangiella sp. | reverse complement strand
CCTGAGCGCGCCAAAAGGAGCCCCGTCGCTGGCTTTTGGCTCGACCAGTGAAGCGGCGACGACCGCACCGGCCCGGTCGGCTTGACCGGCCGGCGTCCGGCTCGGTATAACGTCGGCAATTCCTTTCGGACTTTCGCTTTCGGGCTTTTGCCATGAGTCGCGACGCGCACCACCGCAAATCGTCCGGCGCCATTTTCGCCAGCCGCGCCGGCTGCAAATGCTACCCCGCCTGAGCCTGTCTTCGGCTGCCCGGCTTGATGCCGTCCAGCTGCTATCGTTTGTCTGCAGCACCGCTTTACTTTGCTTGAATCGTTGACCGCCGGCCATTACCGGCCTGTTTCGCGAAAGAGCTTCGTAAAATTGCTTCGTTCCTTTGATCCGTAAAAGAGGTTCCGCGATGAGCCAATCGACCATTCATTCCGACAAGGCGCCTGAGCCGGTCGGCGCTTACCCGCATGCTCGTCGGGTCGGCAACCTGCTGTTCCTGTCCGGCATCGGTCCGCGCAAGAAAGGCACGAAAGACATTCCCGGTGTCGTGCTTGATGCCGACGGCGACATCCAGTTCAGCGACATCGAGGCGCAATGCCGCTCGGTGTTCGAGAACGTGCGCACCGTGCTGGAAGCCTCCGGCTCGAAATGGGAAAACCTGGTCGACGTCACCGTTTACCTGACCAACATGAAGCGCGACTTCGCCATCTACAACAAGCTCTGGGCCGAATACTTCCATACCAATCCGCCGTGCCGGACCACCGTGGAGATCCTGAGCCTGCCAACGCCGATCGCCATTGAACTGAAGTGCATTGCCACGGTCGATTGAGCCACATCACTACGGCGCACAGCCACTGTGCGCCGCCACGGTGTGACAAGAATCATCATCGACTGAACAGGATGTCACCATGAAGCATTGCATTGCATCTGGCCGTGCCCTCTTGCTGGCAGCAAGTTTGCTGCTCGGCGCCACGGCGTGCACCACCATCACGGTTTCGGAAAAAGAACTGTTGATGCCGGACCAGGCCGTGACCGTGCGCAACATCGACACGATTGCCCCCGGTTATCAGCTGCGCGAACTGGAGCTCGCCGGTGCCGATGGCACGCGGTTGTACGGCCAGTTTTTGCACCACCCGCAAGCCAAACAAACCGTGCTGTTTTTCGGCGGCAACAATTTCCGCATCCGCCAATTTGGCCGCACCGTGCTGGAGGGCTACAGCAAGCTCGGCGTCAATCTGGTGCTGGTCGATCACCGCGGGTACGGCAACAGCGAAGGTGAACCCAGCATCGAAACGCTGTTCAGCGACGGACTGGCGACCTTTGATCGGGTCAAACAGCTACTGCCTAACCAGCCGATCATCGTGCACGGCTTTTCGCTCGGCAGCTTCATTGCCGGCCATGTTGGCAAGCGCCGGCCTGTCGATGCGCTGATTCTGGAAGGCAGCGCCACCAATGCCGAAGACTGGGCCGATGCGATCACGCCGTGGTTTGCCAAACCGTTCATCACGGTCAAGATTGAAGCGAAGCTGCAGGCCATCAACAACAAGGACAACCTGACCGACTTCCGGGCGCCACTGCTGATCCTGGTCGGTGAAAACGACAACCAGACGCCGCCATCGCTGGCGAAAAAACTGTATGCCGAAGCGGCAAAGGCCCGCTATCGCGACTTGCAGATTGTCCCCGACCTGAATCACAACCTGGCCAGCAAGACCGCCAGCTTTGCCACTGCCTTTCTTGCGCTGCAACAGCAGCTCAGCACAGGAACCACGCCATGACCGCGCCGATCATTCCGCCATTCAATTTCCAGCAATGGATCGCCGAGCACCGGCACTTGCTGCAACCACCGGTCTGCAACAAGCAGGTGTTCGAAAATGACGAGTTCATCGTCATGGTGGTCGGCGGCCCGAATGGCCGCAAGGATTACCACTACGACGAAGGCCCGGAATTTTTCTACCAGCTCGAAGGTGAGATGCTGCTGCGAACCATGCAAGATGGCAAACGGGTCGATTACCCCATCAAAGCCGGCGAGATTTTTCTGTTGCCCGCCAAGGTGCCGCATTCGCCGGTGCGTTACGCCAACTCGATTGGCCTTGTCGTCGAACGCAAGCGGCTGGCGCAGGAAAAGGACGGTCTGATGTGGTTCTGCGACAACTGCGATCACAAGCTGTACGAGGAATATTTCACGCTGCACAGTGTCGAGAAGGATTTTCTGCCAGTGTTCGAGCGCTACCTCGCCAGCGAAGAAAAGCGCACTTGCAAGAAATGCGGCACGGTGGCGCCGGCGGTGAACAAGTTGGCGGTGAAGTAGTTTGCTGTAGTTTGCTTTAGTTTGAACGGACAATGCCCCCTCTCCCCTGCCCCTCTCCCGCAAGGGGCGAGGGGAACACATCTCGACGGTCTGCTCATGAACAAGTGCAGGACGCCAAGAAACCGATGTGTGTCGGCTCCCTCCCCTTTGACGAGGGAGGGCTGGGGAGAGGGTGAAGCTCCCAACCATACGGTCCAAGAGTATCGAGCAAAACAATGCTAACCATCGACATCCACACCCATATCCTGCCGCGCGATTGGCCGAACCTGAAAGAGCGCTACGGCTATGGCGGTTTCATCCAGCTGGAGCATTGCGGCCCCGGCTGCGCCAACATGGTTCAGGACGGCAAGTTCTTCCGCAAAATCGACAGCAATTGTTGGGATGGTGATGTTCGCCTGCAGGAATGCGATCAGCACGGCGTGCACATCCAAGTATTGTCGACTGTGCCGGTGATGTTCAGTTACTGGGCCAAACCCGAGCACGCGCTGGATCTGTCACGGTTGCTGAACGATCACATCGCTGACGTGGTCGCCTCTCATCCGCGCCGCTTTATTGGTCTTGGCACGGTGCCAATGCAGGACAGCAAGCTTGCGATTCAGGAGCTGGAGCGCTGCGTCAGGGAGCTGAAATTCCCCGGCATCCAGATCGGCTCCAACGTCAACGGCAAGAACCTGAACGATCCGGCGCTGTTCGACATTTTCGCGGCGGCGCAGGATCTCGGTGCCTGCGTGTTCGTTCATCCGTGGGACATGTTTTGCCAAAACAGCAACGGCAAAGACCGGCTCGGCCAATACTGGGCGCAATGGCTGGTCGGCATGCCAGCCGAAACCTGTCTGGCCATCACCTCGATGATTTTTGGCGGCGTGCTGGAGCGACTGCCGAAACTGCGCATTGCCTTTGCCCACGGCGGCGGCAGCTTTCCACACACCATCGGCCGCATCGTGCACGGCTTTGAAGCGCGGCCGGATCTGTGCGCCATCGACAACAACGTCAATCCGCGTGATTACCTGAAGCGCATTTACCTCGATACGCTGGTGCACGATCCCTTGGCGCTGAAATACGTTGTCGATCTGGTTGGTGCCGATCGACTCGCGCTCGGCACCGATTACCCGTTCCCGCTCGGTGA
>CAMLKQ010000309.1 GCA_946480585.1 uncultured Kangiella sp. | reverse complement strand
GAATGCAAGCCGGATGAGTTCGCCATCGAGCAAGTCTTTCAGGGCAAGAACGCTGATTCGGCCTTGAAACTCGGCCAGGCGCGCGGTGCAGCAATTGTCGCGGCGGCGCAGGCGGGTTTGCCGGTGTCGGAATACTCGGCGCGGCAAGTGAAACAGGCGGTGGTGGGCACTGGCGCGGCTGACAAAGAACAAGTGCAGGTGATGGTCTGCCGTTTGCTGAGTTTGAGTGGTTTGCCGCAAGCGGACGCCGCCGATGCCATCGCGGTGGCGCTGTGTCATGGCCACGGTATGACCAGTTTGATTCACAGCGCCGGACTCGGTGTGACCCGAAGAAGAAGAGGCAGGCTACGATGAGAAACCTGCGATGAGTTCGCAACTAACGAGAACAACACCATGATCGGACGTTTGCGTGGCGTGTTGATTGAGAAGCGGCCGCCGGAGCTCATCATCGAGTGCGGCGGGGTTGGCTATGAAGTGCTGGCGCCACTGTCGACCTTTGCCTTGTTGCCGGAAGCGGGCAAGGAAATCATTTTGCACACCCATTTTGTCGTGCGCGAAGATGCCCAGCTGTTGTTTGGGTTTGCCGCGCGCGAAGAGCGCGAGCTGTTCCGTGAATTGATCAAGGTAAACGGCGTCGGCCCAAAGCTGGCGCTGGCAGTGTTGTCCGGCATGACCGGCGCCGAATTCCTGCGCGCCATTCACGACGGGGATATCGCAATGCTGACCCGCTTGCCCGGTGTCGGCAAGAAAACCGCCGAGCGGCTCGTTATTGAGATGCGTGATCGCCTGAAAGAATGGGGCACGCCAGAGATGTTGCTGGCGCCGACCAAGGGCAGCGAGCCGGCGGCACCGTCGCGGGCTCGGATTACGGCCGAGGCCGTTAGCGCTCTCGTTGCACTGGGGTACAAGCCACAGGATGCCAGCAAGGCCATCAATGCCGTCGATGATGGCGAACACCCGGCCGAGCAGTTGATCCGGCTGGCGTTGCGTCAGATGGCCAAATAAGCCGGGCCGACCTCCCGGCCAATGGGAAGGGCAGGGGCGGTTCCGCCTGCCCGTCCTGTCGATAGCGCCAATCGTGCATAGGCGCAGATCGCTTTTTCCCGTAGAATCAACGCGTTGCCGTTTCAATCGGCCTTTGTGGACGCTCCCGAGCGCAAACGCCCTGCAATGATAGAAACCGACCGCCTGGTGACCGCCCGTGGCACCAGTCAGGAAGAGCAGATCGACCGGGCCATCCGGCCGACCAAACTGGCCGACTACACCGGTCAGGACGCCGTGCGCCAGCAGATGGAGATTTTTCTGTCTGCCGCCAAGGCGCGCAAGGAAGCGCTCGATCATGTGCTGATTTTCGGCCCGCCGGGCTTGGGCAAAACCACGCTCGCCAACATCGTCGCCAACGAAATGGGCGTCGGCATCAAACACACCTCGGGTCCGGTGATTGAGAAAGCCGGTGATCTCGCCGCCATTCTCACGTCGCTCGAACCGCGCGATGTCTTGTTCATCGACGAAATTCACCGGCTCTCGCCAGTGGTTGAAGAAATCCTTTATCCGGCGATGGAGGATTACCAGCTCGACATCATGATTGGCGAAGGCCCGGCGGCGCGCTCCATCAAACTCGATCTGCCACCATTCACGCTGGTTGGTGCGACCACCCGCGCCGGTTTGCTGACTAGCCCGCTGCGTGATCGCTTTGGCATTGTTCAGCGGCTGGAGTTTTATTCGGTCGCCGATCTGACCCGCATTGTCATGCGCTCGTCGTCGCTGCTGAAAATGCAGATGGACGAGGGCGGCGCGTTTGAAGTGGCGCGCCGTTCGCGCGGCACGCCGCGCATTGCCAATCGCTTGTTGCGCCGGGTGCGCGATTACGCCGAAGTGAAAGCCGATGGTCAGGTCAGCAAAGACGTCGCGGCGCGCGCGCTCGACATGCTCGATGTCGATGATCACGGTTTCGACACGATGGACCGCAAGCTCTTGCTGACCATCATCGAGAAATTCGATGGTGGTCCGGTGGGCCTCGACAGCCTGGCGGCGGCCATCGGCGAAGAGCGCGATACCATTGAAGACGTGCTGGAGCCGTATCTCATCCAGCAAGGCTTTATCCAACGCACACCGCGCGGCCGCATGGCCGCCAAGCTGGCGTATCAGCATTTCGGTCTGGTGCCGCGTGCCGGCAACGGCGATTTGTTCAGTGCCGCCCGCAGTGAAGAGCCCGGAACATGACACCGTTCGTATTTCCGGTCCGCATCTACTACGAAGATACCGACCTGGCTGGCGTGGTGTTCTACGCCAATTACCTCAAGTACTACGAGCGCGGTCGCACCGAGCTGGTTCGCGCGCTGGGCCTCGACCAGGCCGTGCTGATCGAGCAGGGGCTGGCGTTCGCGGTCGCCCGCTGTGAAGTGGATTATCTGAAACCGGCGCGATTCAATGATGCGCTGGAAGTGGTGACCGATGTGCACCGGGTCGGCCGTGCCTCGGTCGAGTTTGCCCAGCATCTGCGCTATGCCGGCCAACCGGGGAACATTTTGAACAAGGCGTTGGTCAAGGTGGTCTGTGTCACCGTGGCCGACATGAAGCCGGCGGGTTTGCCGGGCGATCTGCATCAGCAGCTGCACAGCATGCAGCTGGCGGCCCAGCGCAAGCCGGGCAGCTGAGCAGCGCAACGAATAACAGTGTCAGTCCGGTTGCCACGGTAAGCGGACGTCAGCGTACAGAACGGGAGTTACACGCGTGACTGCGGATATGTCGATTATTGGCTTGTTCATGAACGCCAGCTTGCTGGTCAAGCTGATCATGATTTTCCTGCTGCTGTTGTCGGTCGTCTCGTGGACCATGATTCTGCAGCGCGCCAAGGTGCTGAAGAATGCCCGCACCGAGATGCAGCAATTCGAAGAGAAGTTCTGGTCGGGGATCGATCTGAACAAGCTCTACACCGATCTGTCGTCGCGCAACCGCGAAAGCGCCGGTCTGGAACTGTTCTTCACCGCCGGTTTTCGTGAGTTCGCCCGCTTGCGTGCGCAGGCCGGTACCTCGCCGCAGGCAATCATGGATGGTACTCACCGGGCCATGAAAGTGGCGCACTCGCGGGAAGTCGACAAGCTCGAATTCAATCTGTCGTGGCTCGCCACGATCGGTTCGACCTCGCCGTACATCGGCCTGTTCGGCACCGTCTGGGGCATCATGAACTCGTTCATCGCGCTCGGCAGCGTCAAGCAGGCCACGCTCGCGATGGTCGCACCGGGTATTGCCGAAGCACTGATCGCCACCGCAATGGGCTTGTTCGCCGCCATCCCGGCCGTGATCGCCTACAACCGGTTCAGCAACACTGTGCAGCGGCTGGAAAATCACTACGAGAACTTCATCGAAGAGTTCTCCGGTATCTTGCACCGTAAGGCGCACAGTGCGCCGGGTCAGCGGGAGTAA
>CAMLKQ010000308.1 GCA_946480585.1 uncultured Kangiella sp. | reverse complement strand
CAAAGCACGAACGGTTGCTCGGCTGCATTGGCCAGCAGCCGCTGCATCACCTCGCTGTACTGCTGCTGCTCGGCCTTGGTGAACGGTCGCTGCAGATGCTGTTCCAACAGCCAGGTCGGGAACAACTCCATTTCCATTTGCAGTCGTGCCGGCTCATAGCGCGGCAGCGCCAGCGGAATATCACGCACCTGCTGCCAGTCCAGCAGCAAGGCCATGGCGTTACCATACAGGCTATCGACCGATGCCGGCGTCAATGCGCTCCACAGCAAGGTATCGCCGAAATCTTCCAGCAACAGAAAACCACGGTCGAAATCACGACCGTGGACACGCGGCGTCGGCAGGCCTTGTTGTTGCAAGGCCTCCGCCAGCGCCACAAAGTGACGAGCGTTTTCCCGCTCCGGCGGCGCATCCACCGCGACCCAGCTGCGCTCGCCGTCACGCAGGCGAAAATAGCGCCGGAAACTGGCATCGCCGGAAATCATCTGCCACTCGCCGATGGCGACACCGGCCTGTTGCCGCGCCCAGGCAGCAAGGGCCTGACTGCGTTCATCCATTTGCGCTGATGGCCTCGCCGGCTTCGCGCACTTCAAAGCTGCTGGTGATGGTGACTTTGCCGCTCAGCATCAGCGCGACCGAGCAGTATTTTTCCAGACTGAGCGCGACTGCTTTCTCGACCTGCTCCGGTTTGACACCGCGCCCGGTCACGATGTAGTGGGCATGTATGGTCTTGAATACTTTCGGTGAGGTTTCGGCCCGCGTGCTGTCCAGTTCACAGACGCAATCGGTCACGTCCTGACGGGCTTTTTTCAGGATCATCACGACATCAATTGATGAGCAGCCGCCGACCGCCATCAGCACCATTTCCATCGGCGTCACGGCACTGTCGCGACCACCACTCTGGCTGCCGGCCGACAACAACAGACTGTGGCCGCTGGCCGACTCGGCAACAAAACTCAAATCATCAAACCAACTGACTTTGGCTTTCATGGCAGGTTATTCCGGACAACGGACAATGGCGGCGAGCTTACCAGAGCCGATCCGGACCCGCCGCACGGTTGTGATGTGATGCACTTCCCATGTTGGCCGCGAGGCGTATACTCCGGCAGATAAGAATGTCTGCCGCCAACAGGCAGACCAAGGAGAACTCCGCATGGCGCTGCCGCGACGTATCGCTGCCGATCCCACCCTGGAATGGTTTGTCAGCCATTGCC
Source organism: uncultured Kangiella sp. (assembly GCA_946480585.1). Next base: position 2,241 of record CAMLKQ010000308.1, on the reverse strand, counting down.
ACCGCCGGAAATACCCGGCCAAGAGCACCATCATTTACGCCGGCGACAAGCCCGACACCCTGTATCTCATCATCGAAGGTTCGGTCTCGGTCCTCATTGAAGACAATGACGGCCGCGAGCTGGTGCTGGCCTATCTGAACGCCGGCGATTTCTTCGGTGAAATGGGCCTGTTCGACGGCCAGGACGTGCGCTCGGCCTGGGTCCGCGCCAAGGTCGAATGCGAAGTGGCCGAAGTCAGCTATGCCAAATTCCAGCAACTCGGTAAAGAAAACCCGGAAATTCTGCTGAAGCTTGCCAGCCAGATGGCGCTGCGGCTGCGCAACACCAGCCGCAAAGTGTCCGATCTCGCGTTTCTTGACGTGACCGGCCGGGTCGCCCGCACCCTGCTCGATCTGTGCAAGCAGCCGGATGCGATGACCCACCCGGAAGGCATGCAGATCAAGATCACCCGGCAGGAGCTCGGTCGTCTGGTCGGCTGCTCGCGCGAAATGGTCGGCCGGGTGCTGAAGGCGCTCGAAGATCAGGGCCTCATCACCGCCCGCGGCAAAACCATGGTCATTCGCGGCGCCCGCTAATTGTTCGCCCCCACCGCTTGGCCGGCCTACGACCAAGCGGTGATTTCCGCCCCCGCCGATCGGTCTTTACAATCTCCCCTTCCTGTTTTTGCTGAAGCACGTCCGTGGCCGCCAACCTGTTGCTGATTGCTGTCTGCCTGCTGGCCGGCGTCGTGCTGCGCGCCAGCCGCCGGGTCAGTGACGATGTTGCCCATGCGCTCAATGCCTACGTCATCCACGTGGCACTGCCGGCGGTGGTGCTGCGCCAGATCCCGGCGATCCAGTTCTCCGAACAATTGCTGTTTCCGGCCATGGTGCCGTGGCTGCTGCTGCTGACCAGCGCGGCGCTGGTGCTGTGGCTCGGCAAACGCCTGCACTGGTCGCGCTCGGTGACCGGAGCGCTGTTGTTGGTCGTGCCGCTCGGCAACACCTCGTTTCTTGGTCTGCCGTTGGTGCAATCGTTCTGGGGCGAAGCCGGTTTGCCTTACGCCATCATTTACGATCAACTCGGCAGCTTCATTGCGCTGTCGACTTACGGCATCTGGATCCTGAGCCAGTACGCCGACGGCCCGAAACCGACCGTCAAACTGGTGCTGCACCGGATTTTCCATTTCACCCCGTTTCTGGCCTTGCTGGCCGGCCTGCTGCTGAAATTCGCGCCGCTGCCGCCACTACTCGACGGCGTGCTGGAACGGATCGGCGCGACGCTGGTGCCAGTGATTCTGGTCGCGGTCGGCCTGCAATGGAAACTCGATCTGCACGCCGAATTGCGCGCGCCACTCGCCATCGGTCTGACCGTGAAATTGCTGGTGATGCCGGCAATCGCGTTCGCCTTGGTCAAGCTGTTCGGCATCAGCGGCCTTGCCGGTCAGGTGACGGTGTTCGAAGCCGGCATGGCGTCGATGATCACCGCCGGCGCCCTGGCGATGAACGCCGGTCTGGCGCCACGGCTTGCGGCGGCAATGGTCGGCTTTGGCATTCCGCTCAGTCTGCTGAGCTTGAGCGTTTGGCATTGGTTGCTCACCTAAACCGCTGTGATTTCCTGATTGGCTGCAAAACAAAAACGCCTCCAAATGGAGGCGTTTTTGTTTGGGTTTGAGAGCGGAATCGCAACAACGACATGCGTGTGTTGAATCCGTCATCGCGCCAGCGTTTACACCAGCACTTCCACCGCATCGCCCTGACTCAGGAAACCGCGCGGACTGGCGGTCAGGCCATAGGCGCCGGACTGGAACACCACCGCCAAATCACCTTTGCGCGCCACCGGCAGCTGCACCTTGTTGCCGAGCAGATCGAGCGGCGTGCAGAGCGGGCCAACAAACTGAACGGTTTCTTTCTCGCTGTCATCCATCCGATTGCCGAGCGCGACCGGATAATTCTTGCGAATGATCTGGCCGAAGTTGCCGCTGGCGGCGAGGTGGTGATGCAGACCGCCATCGGTGATCACGAACACTTCACCGCGCGAGACTTTCCGCTCGCGCACCGCGCAGACATACAAGCCGGCTTCACCGACCAGATAACGGCCCAGCTCCATGACAATTTCGGCCTGCGGCAAGCGCTGCTGGCATTCATCGACATGGCGCTGCAGGTTGGCGCTGATGTCGTTCAGATCGAGCGGCGTATCGCCGGGGAAATACGGAATGCCGAGACCGCCACCGATATTGAGCAGCTTGACCGGCGACGGCGC
>CAMLKQ010000307.1 GCA_946480585.1 uncultured Kangiella sp. | reverse complement strand
TCAGCGTGTTCAGCGCGCTCGACAACCTGTTGAAAGGCGCGGCCAGCCAATCGGTGCAGTGTTTCAATCTGCGCTTTGGTTTGCCGATGACCGCCGGTTTGTTGCCGCAAGGAGTGCTGTGATGACCGTTTCTGTGACCAAACTGGCCGCAATAAACCCGGTTGTCATCAAACTGAGTGGCGCCGCGGTGGAGGAGGCGAAGGTAATTGCCGACTTGATGCAGGCAGTCGCCGAGCTGCACGCGCAGCAGCCGGTAGTACTGGTGCATGGCGGTGGCAAGCAGGTGGACCAACACTTGCAGCAATGGCACATGCCGGTCGTCAAGAAAAACGGCTTGCGCGTCTCGCCGCCGGAGCAGATGCCGATCATCACGGCGGTGCTGGCTGGGCAGGTCAACAAGACACTGGTGGCCGCCGCCAAGAAGGCCGGACTGAATGCCGTCGGGCTGTCACTCGCGGATGGCGACACCGCGAGCTGCACGCCGCATCCGGATGCAGAGCTGGGCGCTGTCGGTACCGTCAAGGCCGGCGCTGGCAGCGTGCTGAAAAGCCTGCTGAACGCCGGTGCGTTGGTCATCGTCTCCAGCATCGCAGTCGATGCCAGTGGTCAGCTGCGTAACGTCAATGCGGATGATGCCGCTGTGGCCGTCGCGGCGGCCGTCAACGCCGAGCAATTGCTGTTGCTGTCGGACGTTGCCGGTGTTCGGCTGGCCGATGGCAGCTATGCGCCGTCGCTCAGCGCGACCGACATTGAGCGGCTGATTCAGGACGGCACGATTTCCGGCGGCATGATCGCCAAAGTGCGGGCGGCGCTCGACGCCGCAGCGACCTTGCTCAAGCCAGTCACCATCGCCAGCTTCTTCGACCCGACCAAGTTACGACGATTGCGCTCTGACGCAAGTTTCGGCACCACGGTCCGGCTCTGAATTGATGAAGTGACAAATTCTCTGCTGCGACCTCTTTAAAAAAGCTCGGCGAGATTGGGACACGCCAGCCAGAAAACGAGGAAGCAACACCATGGCAAAGCATTACCTGACCGGGCTGGAATTCAGTCCGGCAGAAACTGAAAGCATCATTGACTTGGCGATTCGGGCCAAGCAGCAACCGGAAGCGTTTGCGCATGCACTGGCTGGTCACAGTTTCGCGCTGCTTTTTGAAAAGCCGAGTCTGCGCACCCGGGTCAGCTTTGAGGTCGGTATCACCAAGCTCGGTGGTCATGCGATGTACATCGACCACAAGGACGAGCGTATCGGTGCCCGCGAAGCGACCCAGGATTACGCCCAGAACTTATCGGTATGGGTGCAGGGCATAGTCGCGCGGGTGTATCAGCACGACACCTTGACCACGATGGCGCAGTACGCATCGGTGCCGGTGGTCAACGCGCTCTGCGAACAGCTGCATCCGTGTCAGGCGCTGGCGGATTTCGTCACCTTGAAAGCGGCGTTTGGTCAGATCAAGGGCGTCAAGCTGGCGTTTGTCGGAGATGGCAACAACGTCAGCCATTCCTTGCTGGTGTTAGGGGCAATGCTTGGCGCGCAGGTGACCGTGGCGACGCCAGTTGGTCGCGGTCCGAAAGCGTACTGGGTGGAGCAAGCACAGGCTTTGGCGGCAAAGCACGGTGGCAGTGTCAAGCTGATCAACAAGGTCAGTGAGCTCGGTCAGCAGGATGTGCTGTACACCGACACCTGGCTGTCGATGGGCTGTTCCGGCACGCTCGCTGAGCTGCAACCGCTATTTGCGCTGTTTCAGCTCAACGAAACACTGCTGGTGCAGACCGGCGCGCAATACGCCATGCATTGCCAGCCGGCACACCGTGATCTGGAGATCAGCAGTGCGGTGATGGACAGCAAGCTGTGTCTGGCTTTGCAGCAGGCCGAGAACCGGATGCACGCGCAGAATGCGCTGCTACTGAAGCTGTTCAACAAGGCTTGATCGGGAAGTAGGGCGGAATTGCGCCGCAGGCGCAATCCGACATCGCGAATGAACGAAACTTCGGTGGTTTGCTACGCGAAACCACTCTGCCAAACAGGTGCGGGAATGAAGAACACAAGTTTCAAGAAAGTGGTGCTGGCTTACTCGGGCGGTCTGGATACCTCGGCGATCGTGCCGTGGCTGAAAGAAAACTATGACTGCGAAGTTGTCTGCTGCGTCGGCGACATTGGCCAGGATCCGGCTGAGCTGAAAGGCGTGCAAGAAAAAGCCATCAAGAGCGGCGCATCGAGCTGCCATGTGGTCGATCTGAAAGAGCAGTTTGCCCGCGAAGCCATTTTTCCGCTGGTCAAGGCCGGCTGCGTTTACGAAGGCGTGTACCTGCTCGGCACGTCGATGGCACGGCCGATACTGGCGCGGGCGCAGGTGGAAGTGGCCAAGCAAGTTGGCGCCGATGCACTGTCGCATGGCTGTACCGGCAAGGGTAACGATCAAGTGCGCTTTGAAAGTACGTTCGCGGCGTTGGCGCCGGAGTTGCCAGTTATCGCGCCATGGCGGATCTGGACCATGCGCTCGCGGGAAGACCTGCTGAACTATCTGGCCGAGCGCAAGATCCCGACTACCGCCAGCATTACCAAGATCTACAGCCGCGATGAAAACGCCTTCCATCTGTCGACCGAAGGTGGCGAGCTGGAAAGCTCGTGGAATGCGCCGGGCGAGAATATCTGGCAGTGGACCAAGTCGCTGGCCGATACGCCGAACACGCCTGCCTACGTCACGCTCGATATCGAACAGGGTGAGATCCGCAAGGTTAATGGCGAGGTGCTGTCGCCGTATCAAGTTGTAAAGGTATTGAATGAAGTCGGTGCAGCGCACGGTATCGGCCGGGTCGATTTGATCGAGAACCGGCTGGTCGGCATGAAGTCACGTGGCTGCTACGAAACGCCTGGCGGCACCATCATGATGAATGCCGTGCGTGGTTTGGAGCAGCTGGTGTACGACCGTGATTCACTGAAGCTGCGCCAGCAACTGGCACTGGACTTGGCAGAGAAAGTTTACGACGGCAAATGGTTTGTGCCGGCGACGCGGGCGCTGTTCGCGGCCATTGACTCGCTGGCGACACAATTGACCGGTACCGTCGTCGTCGAGTTGTTCAAGGGCCACGCCACGGTAACTCAGCGCAAATCGCCGAACTCGCTGTACTCGGAAGCGTTTGCGACCTTTGGCAAGGATGAGGTGTACAACCAGGCGCATGCCGAAGGTTTTATCCGCTTGTTCAGCTTGCCATCACGGATTCGGGCGTTAAAGGCGGCTGGCAAGACCGATTGAGTGTCGTAACCGTTGGCGTTCCGATGCGTTCGGAGCAAACGGTGTTGCAGTAAGCGCAGTGAGCAGTTAAAGCACCGGGCCAGCCATTGCTGGCCCTTTGACCATGCAGGATGGTTTTCGGAATAGACATCCTTTTCAGGAACGACGATGAGCGGAGCAGCACACACTATGGCCACACTCTGGGGCGGTCGGTTTGAAC
>CAMLKQ010000306.1 GCA_946480585.1 uncultured Kangiella sp. | reverse complement strand
GCTTGGGGCGGTTTTGCCTGGGACAGCACACGCAGCGCGCTGTGGCTGTTTGGTGGCGGTCACGCCGATTACAGCGGCAATGATGTGTATGTCTGGCACGGCACTGACCGGCGCTGGCAGCGCGCCTCCTTGCCAAGCGAAATCACCGGCGACAAAACGCGTATTGAAACCGCGATCGATGGCGTTGATAACGCGCCGGCCGCCGCGCACAGTTACGACAACAATGTGCATTTGCCGCGACTTGACCGGCTGCTGAGTTTCGGTGGTGCCGCCTACAACAATGGTGGTGCCTGGCGCCGGCCATTGCCCGGAGGCGGTTCTGTTCGCACCGGGCCGTATCTGTTCGATGTCAGTCGCGCCGATGCCTGGACCGTTGGCGGCAGTGACGGTTCGCATGTTCAGCGGCACGCCGAACCGCGCGAGATCCGTGGCGGCCGCTTGTGGCAAAACCGCGACAGCTATCTTGACCCCGCTGCCGGCACGACCACGCCCACTCAGCATGTCAGTGGATGTACCGCCTATGCCGATGAAGACGGTATCGATACGGTGTACACGGTGGCGATTCTCGGCGGCGGCACGGCGCAACATTTGTTTCGTTATCGCGTGTTGGATCCTGCGCGAGCAAAGGGGGACAGCTGGGAGCACGTCGGCCAGTATTGGAACGGTCCGGCGAGCGAAACCGCCTGCGGCTATGACCCGTTCAACAAATGGCTGGTGCGCACCGGCAGTCACGGCAAACCGTTCATGGCGTGGTCACTGCAACAGCCGGGACCCAACAATCGCGAACAGGTGATCGTGCCGGCCGATCCGGCGCAGCAATTTTTGCCACTGCTGAAAGCACGGCAACTGGATTTGTCACGCTGCGGGCTCGATTTTGATCAGCGGCGACGCCAGTTCTGGTTGTGGTGTGGTGGCGCGTCGCTGTGGCAGTTGTCGCCGCCTACCGACGCGGCGGGCTGGCGCATTGCCAAAGCGGAAGTGAATGCTGCACCGGCGCCGAAACCGGAAGTCGGCACCGGCGTGCTCGGCAAATGGGCGTATGCCGCCGAACTCGATGTGCTGGTGGCCTTGCAGGATGGCAACGCCGGCAATGTCTGGTTTTTCAAACCGCCGCACTGGCAACCGGGCTGTGCGCCGGCGGACGCTGAAAAGCGCACTCACGACGGCAGCTGATAGTGCGCGATCAACAAACCGGAATCGTAGGCTTGGCAGTCGCGCAATTGCAGGCGCGTTTGCGGTGTGCCGGCGGGAAACAGCGGAATGCCAGCACCGAGAATGATCGGGTGGATGGCCAGCTGGATGCGATCAATGCTGCGACAGTGCAAAGCGCTGCGCACCAGCTGGCCACCGCCCAGTAACCAGATGCCGCGACTGCCGGCGCAGCGCGCCTGGGCAATCACCGTGGGCAGTGGCACAGTGGCAAAGCTGACCCGCGGATCGCTAGCAAGCTGGGACTGCCGACTGCACACAAAGGTGCGCTTGCCCGGATACGGCCACTCCTCGAACGAGCACGACATTTCATAGCTGCGCCGGCCCATGATGATGGTGTCGATGCGATCAAAAAACGGCGTGAAGCCGTAATCCTGATCGGTAAACAGCCAATCGATCTCGTCGTTGGGTCCGGCGATAAAGCCGTCGAGACTCATGGCAATGAACAAGGTGACGTCGGCGGACATGACAGCGCTCCGGCGGGTATGCCTGCGCAGTGTAGAGGGCGGATCGAGGTTGGAGCGTTCGCGGCGGCGGGCTTGCTGACAACGGTCTGTCAGCGACAGCGCAGGGGAGATGTGCTCGGTTGTGACGCTTGCGCCAGTTAACGGGCGCGTGTGATGTGGCAGCGCCGCTAGCGAATGCAGGCGGCGCTGCGAAAAACGGCACTCAGACTTTCTTGACGAATTCCGACTTCAGCTGCATGGCGCCAATGCCATCGACCTTGCAGTCGATGTCGTGATCACCTTCCACCAGCCGAATGTTCTTGGCCTTGGTGCCAACCTTGATCACCAGCGATGAGCCTTTGACTTTCAGATCCTTGATGACGGTGACGGTGTCGCCGTCGGTCAACACATTGCCGACTGCATCGCGAACGATCTTCTTTTCTTCGGCAGCTTCTGTCGGAGCATCTTTCGGCCATTCATGTGCGCATTCCGGGCACACCAGCATGGCGCCGTCTTCGTAGCTGAATTCGGAATGGCATTTCGGGCAGGGGGGTAACTGGCTCATCGGTAACCTCGATAACGGAAGTGAAAATCATGCGTCGTCAACGAGGGTGACGCATGACGGATAAACGAAACCTTACGGCAACGCTTGTACTGACAACACCCGGCGCAAATCCTGGCTGACCGCACAGCGATAACGCGCTGTGTGCAGTGGCTGACCTTGCAAGGTGGTCTGTGTCATCACGACATCAATCCGGTAGCCGAGCACCTGGCTGCCATGCGCTGGCACCAACTCGGCGACCGGTTCGGTCGCGTCCTGCAGCGCCCATTCGACACCGTCTTGCTGTTCGCGTTGGGCAATCGCCGCGGCACAGCTCGCGGCTTGTTCCATCGCGCTGGCATTACCGCCTTGCGTACCGTACAGCTTCGGTTGGCTGGCGTCGTTGCCGCACGGCACCTGACTGTACGTTTCGCCGCAGCGATAGACCTTGGTGTCGGCGGCGTTTGCCGGCGTCGCCGCGCTGAGCAGCGTGAGCGTGCACAGCATCGGCAGCCAAAATTTCAACATGGTGGCGAATCCGGCGGCGGGCGCGATCAGGCTTGATGGTAACGGCTGACCATCTCGACTTCGTTTTTCGAACCGAGCACGACCGGCACTCGCTGGTGCAAGGTGGCCGGTTGCAGCTCCATGATGCGCTGACGGGCAGTGGTGGCAGCGCCACCGGCCTGCTCGACAATGAAGGCCATCGGATTGGCTTCGTACATCAGGCGCAGCTTGCCGCCCTTGTCTTTCATTTTGCTGTCGAGCGGATACAGGAAGATGCCGCCGCGAGTCAGGATGCGATGGACATCGGCGACCATCGACGCGACCCAGCGCATGTTGAAATCTTTGCCGCGCGGACCTTCCTTGCCCAGCAGCAAGTCGCGCACGTAATGTTGCATCGGCGGTTCCCAGAACCGTTGGTTCGACATGTTGATGGCGAACTCTTTGGTGTCTTCCGGAATTTTCATTTGCGGCTGGGTCAGCACAAACGAACCTTGCTCGCGATCGAGCGTGAAGCAATCGACGCCGTGACCGGTGGTCAGCACCAGCGTGGTCGACGGGCCATACACGGCATAACCGGCAGCGACCTGCTTGGTGCCCGGTTGCAGGAAGGCCTGCTCGGTTGGTGCCATGCCTTCCGGGCAACGCAGCACCGAGAAAATGGTGCCGACCGACATGTTCACGTCAATGTTGGACGAGCCATCGAGCGGATCGAACACCAGCAGGTATTCGCCTTTCGGGTAGCGGTTCGGGATCGG
>CAMLKQ010000305.1 GCA_946480585.1 uncultured Kangiella sp. | reverse complement strand
GCCGTTGGCGGGCGTGAATGTCTATCTCCACTTGGCGCTGGATCATCCAGAACGCTGCGAGCCGTCAAAACTGGTCGTGCGCACCGATACCGAAGGCCGCTTTCATTTTGATCAGCAGAGCGATCAACACTGGGTGGTGATGGCGGCGTCAACGATCGAAAATTGGGCGCTTTGCATTGAATCAACACCGGGCATGGAGTCTGCGAACGGGTTTGTGCCGGGCTGGTTCAACTCGACCGTGCAAGTACGTGAACCTGCGGTGCAATTACGCTGCGACATCGATCGTGCCGCCATCGCTGCTTCGCCCATTGGCATGGCCTGCTCCGTGGCGGATGACGCGGCACCAAGCACAGCCACCCACCACAACCAATCCGCGCAGCCATGAATGCCGTCGCGCCTGCATCGCTGGAAGGCGTCACGCTGACGCTGGCGGAGTTGCTGCAGCTGGAGCGGCGCGCGCGCCATGCCAGCACACCGCGTTATGTCGATGCGCCGGGCGGTACCCAATACCGCACCCGGTTGAAAGGCCGCGGCATGGATTACGACGAAACCCGCAGTTATCAACCCGGTGATGAAATCCGCCACATGGATTGGCGGGTGATGGCGCGCACCGGCAAGGCGCACACCAAGGTGTTCCGCGCCGAACGCGAGCGGCCGGTGCTGTTGCTGCTCGACCAGACCGTGCCGATGTTTTTTGGCAGCCGCCATGCGCTCAAGAGTGTGCTTGCGGCCCGGCTGTTTGCCCGTGCCCTGTGGCGGGCGCTGGCGGGTGGCGATCGGGTCGGTGCGCGGATTTTTTCCGAACACGGCGGCCAGCAGTTTGCGCCGGCGCATCGCCGTTCGCTGGCCTTGCATGTGCTGCAGGCGGCGGTGAATCAGCATCAACAGCAGCTGAGCGGTATGGCGCACGACGCACCGGATGCAACCGAACTGATGCGCCAGCAATGGCAATTGCTGCGCAGTCAGAGTTTGCACGGCTATCAGATCCAGGCCTTCGTCAATCTCGGCTCGATGGCCGACAGTCAGCACGCGGCAATGGCCTGGCTCGCCAAGCACAATGAGCTGCGGCTGTATCCGCTTTACGATCCGCTGGAAGCCGATCTACCGCCGCCCGGCCATTATCTCGGCACCGATGGTCAGCATCGTTTGCTGCTGAACACCGCCGATCCGGCGCTGCGCGAACGCTACCATGCCCGCTTTGCGGCAACTGAAACACTACTGCTGCAGTTCTGTCGCCAGCACGGTGTGCTGTGTTTGCCGTTGTCGGCCAGCGATGGTCTGGCACACGGCGTCAAACAATTCGAGGACGCGGCATGACCGGTTTGCAGTTGCCGCACGACATTATCGAACCGGCGCCAATCGGCTGGTGGCCGCTGGCGCCCGGCTGGTGGCTGCTGATCGGCATCGCCGTCATCGGCTTGCTCGCGCTCGCCATCTGGTTCTGGCAACGCTGGCGCAAACTGGCGCCGCTACGGCAGGCGCAACACGAATTGCGCGCACTCGAAAGCCAGTGGCAGCAACAACGCGACAACCGCGCCACCAGCGCCGCGCTGTCGGCGCTGCTGAAGCGCATTGCACGCTGCGCCTACCCGGCGGACAACAGCGCATCGCTCACCGGCACCGCGTGGCAGGCATTCTTGCTGCGCACCGGAAATGGCGCGTTTGACAACGACAGCGTGCAAGCGCTGCAACAGTTCTATCAAGCCGAGCCCAGCGCGCCGCCTCCGTTTGCTGCTGCCGGAGCCTGGCTGCGCGCGCAGCGACGCGCGCTGTTGCAGAGGACGATGCCGCTGTGGAGGTCGCGCCATGTTTGAGTTTGCGCTGCCCTGGCTCTTGCTGCTGCTGCCACTGCCGCTGCTGATTCGGCCGCGTCGGCCGGAACAACAGGGCCGCGCGCTGTGGCTGCCGTTTTTCTCGCGCTGGCAGCAACTGGCCAGCGATGTGCCGCCGTCAAGCGATCCGCGTCGGCGCTCGCTACTGTGGCTGTTGTGGATCTTGTTGCTGCTGGCCGCGGCGCAACCACGCTGGCTGGGCGAGCCGATCAGCCAGCCGCGTTCGGGCCGCGATCTGATGCTCGCCATCGATATTTCCGGCAGCATGGAAGCCACCGATTTGACGCTCAATGGTGCGCCCGCCACCCGGCTCGACGTGCTCAAGCATGTGGTCAGCGACTTCATTGAACGGCGGACCGGCGATCGCATCGGCTTGGTACTGTTCGGCGAACGCGCTTACCTGCAGGCACCGCTCAGTTTTGATCGCCACACGATCAAGCAGTTGTTGCAGGAAGCCGAAATCGGTTTGGCTGGCGCCCAGCGCACCGCCGTCGGCGATGGCATGGGCATGGCGCTCAAGTATCTGCATGACAGCCCGGCGACCCGGCGCGCGATGATTCTGGTCACCGATGGCGCCAACAACAGCGGCACGCTGACACCGGAGCAATCAACCGAACTCGCCAAAAGCGAAAACGTGACCGTCTACACCATTGGTGTCGGCGCCGATGAAATGCTGGTGAATGACTGGCCGTTCGGCCGCCGCCGGGTCAACCCGTCTGCCGATCTGGACGAGGCCGCACTGACCAAAATTGCCGACGCCACCGGCGGCAGTTATTTCCGCGCTCGCGATCAGCAAAGCCTCAGTGAAATCTATCGCGTGCTCGATACGCTGGAGCCGGTCGCCAGCGACAGCGATACCGTGCGGCCGCAACAAGCGCTGTTTTATTGGCCACTGGCCATCGCGTTCCTGCTTGCTTCGTGGCGCTGGTTGCTGGCTTTGCGTCGCGCAGCACAGCCGATCGTCGCCACCGGCAAACCCGCGGAGGAGCAGGCATGATCGACAGCGCGCTGCAATTGCTGCGTGATGGGGTCTGGCTGCGACCACTGTGGTTGCTGACGCTGCTGCCGTTGCCATGGGTCATCTGGCGGCTGTCACGGCAACCGACCGGCGCCGGCCGCTGGCAGGACATCATCGATGCCCACTTGCTGCGCGTGTTGCTGCAACAAGGTGAAAATGGCAAACGCTCGCGCTGGCCGCTGCTTGCCATTGCGCTGGCGTGGCTGCTGGCCGCCGTCGCTCTGGCCGGCCCGAGTTTTCAACAGCAGCAGGTGCAGCTGTATCAACGTGACAGCGCCCGCGTCTATGTGCTGGATCTGTCGCCGTCAATGAACGCCGATGATGTCAAACCGTCGCGGCTCGCGCGCGCGCGTCTGAAACTGCTCGACGCGCTCAACACACCGCGTGACGGCGAACAAGCCTTGATGGTGTATGCCGGCAGCGCGCACGTGCTGACGCCGCTGGCAACCGATGCGAAAACGCTGGCCGCGCAAGTGCCGGTGCTGAGCACGGATCTGCCGCCGGTCAGTGGCAACCGGCCGGAGCTCGCCTTCGCTCGCGCGCTGCAATTGCTGCAGGATGCCGGCCATCGCAACGGCGAAATTGTCTGGATCACCGATGGCATCGAT
>CAMLKQ010000304.1 GCA_946480585.1 uncultured Kangiella sp. | reverse complement strand
CTCCAGCTTTCGCCGCTGCGCGCGACGTTCCAGGTTGCCTGCACTTCGTCCCACGGCCGCAGCATCCGGTAGACACTGTAAACCGGATCGTAGGCGCTGTACTTGTACACGCGCAGCGTCGCCGCCTGGATGACGGCGTTGTCCGGCACCGGTCCGCCTTCGCGCTGGAAAATCGCGAACTGGAACAGCTGCGTGTACGAGCTGGTTTCGTCATACATCAGCGACGAGTTGCCGTAGTTGCTGTTCTTGCTGTAGGTCGACAGATACGTGTCGCGGGTGCCGTTGTAACCGTTCAAGCCTTCCTGCAACTCGACGGTGCCGCTGGCACCCGGCAACACGGTGATGCTGACCGGTGCTGACAGCGTCATGCCGTCCAGATCGTCATAGGCGCGTGCCGACAGCGCGCGGTTGCCGGTCGGTGCGTCGAGCCAATCGAATTGATACGGCGCGCTGGTGTCGGTGGCGAGCAGCGTGCTGCCGTCATAAAACTCGACCCGGACCACCGTGCCATCGACATCGCTGGCGTCGGCGCTGATCGTGATCGGCTCGCCAACCACAAACTCCTGACCGTTTTGCGGAGCGGTGAGGCTGACACTCGGACGGATGTTGCTGTCACCTTCCGGCGGGGTCCAGCCGAATGGTTTGTAGATCCAGATGTTGCCCTGATTGACGTCGAGCAAGCCCATGAAGGCATTCAGGTTCGGGATGTATTTCCATTTGCCGAGCACGCCAGTGCCGATGCCAAACGGCGGTGCGGCGCCAATCGGCGTCGGAATTTTTTCGATGGTCCAACCGCTGGCGGAAACGGTTGCCGGCGGCGTCAGCCAATACAGCTGATTGCCGGTGCACCACAGTCCGTAACGGCGGCTGCCTTCATCGAAATCGATGCCGCAATCGCGCATCTTGAAGGTGCCGGCGGCGAGCGCGGCAGTAAACGCGCCGCTCGGATCCTGCGGCACCACGGCGAACTCGTAATTGGTCGGCCCCGGCGTGTTGAGGTTCCAGACCAGGAACGGCCGCGTGGTGCTGCCGGTGCGGACAAACAGTTTTTGCTGGGCATCGTAGGCACAGGCCGTTTGCCCTTGCGGCGCATCCCAGTAGCCGCCCACTTGTTGCCAGCTGTCCTGACCCGGATTGTTCAGATCGTTGATGACATAGCGGAACAAGGTGGTGGCGGTACCGCCACCGTTGCGAACACCGACGTACACCACATCACGACCGTTTTCTTCGGCGTACGCCGTGCAGCCTTCGGTGTGACTGCCGGGCAGTTTCGGCGTGCTGGCGATGTTCAGGAACATGTCGCGGTTCTGCCACATGTCGCCGCCAACAATTTCCGGATACGGGCCAACCCGTTTGACGTGCGAACCGGTGCTGCCGCCAACCTTGTTCGGATCAGCCCGGTTGGGATCAAACAGATACGGTCCGGTGCGGCGACTGGTCAAGGCATCGACCGCGCGCAGGAACATGCCGCCGTTGTTATACGCGGCACCGCCGAAGACCAGCAATCGGTCATGCAGCGGCAGGAAAATATTGTTGTCGTAGGTATGCGCCGACGGCGGTGCCCGATCCGGGCCATCGATGGCGACAAAATTGCCGCGCATATCCTTGGTTACTTCGCTCGGCAGCGACGCGCGTTCCCACATCCGGGTGCTGCCGCGCCAGCGGTACACATCGTTGCCGCTGTAGTTGGCATGACCACCGCCGTACAGCCACAGTTCGCCGCGGTTGCGATCCCAGGCAAAACCGCTCCACGCGCCGATGATTTTCGACGGCGGGGGATTGCCGCCGTTGTCGAGCGGCCGCAGCGCCGCTGGCGCCCAGACATCGGAATAGGCATTGAGATTGGCGCGCAGCCATTCGCCGTCCGGCGTTGCGGCCAATGCCGAAATCAATGAAGACAGATCGGCATTCGCCGGCGTTGGTTGGGCGAGCTTGCTGTTGCGGCTGTCGCTTGTGACGGAACGACCGGCCCACTGGCTGGCGCTGTCAGCGTCAGCAGCAACCGACGTTTCGCTTTCGATCACATCCAGTTGCAGGCGACCGCTGCCGCGATTGCCATGGCCATCGACCACCGCCAGCACCACTTCGTGATGACCGGGCTCGGCTGCGCGCCCGCGCAGCTCGCCCGTCTTGGCATCCAGTGTCATGCCGCGCGGCAACGCGCCATCGGTGATCGTGAAACGATACGGCGCCACGCCACCACTGACCGGAATGCGCGCGCGATAGCTCACCCCGGCTTCAATCAATGGCAATTTGTTCTGGCTGAGTTGCAGCGCTGGCGCAACAGCGCCGACAAACTCGATGCGAATGGCATCGACCAGCAGCACGCCCTGTTGCTCAACCAACTCGATGTTGGCGCGCTCACCGCCGGCAAAAGCAAAAGTGCCGAGCTCCTGCCATTGGCCGCCACTTTGTTTCATTTCGACTGGCACACGCTGATCGCCGGCGCGCGTGGCAACACGCAGCTCGGCTTGCCCTGCCTGCGGGTCCAGCGGCCACCAGCCATACACGCGGTAGTAGCCCTCGTGCGGCAGCAGCGGCGCAAAGCGCACTTTCTCCTGGCCTTTGCCAATCGCGCGCAGCACCTTGTTGCTGTGACTCAGGTAGGCCGATACCCGCTCGAACTCACCGGTTCGGCTGACACCAGCATCGAGATGACGAACGATCTGATTGAAGGCAGGCGACAACGCTGCCGAACGACGCGCGACGGGCTCTGCTGCCACCGCCGGCAATGCCGCCAGTAATGCGATGGCAAGTCCGGTCATGACTCCCTTGTTCATGCTCACTCCCTGCTGACAACAACAACGGACCGGGGAGTTTTAGCACATCACGGCAGCGAGGGCATGACGCACTGCCAAAACTGCGGACCATGCGCCGTGAATTGTCAATTAACTTTACAAATTGCGCGGCCGATCCAACGACACGCGTACCGGAAATTGACTGGCCGCTTCGACTGGCAGCGGTTTGGAAAACCAATAACCTTGCACACAATCACAATCAGCCTGCTGCAGCCAACGCAGTTGCGCTTCGGTCTCGACACCTTCGGCGACCACTTCCATGCCGAGCTTGTGACTGAGTGAAATCAGCGACTCGACGATGGCCGCATCCTTCTCCGACGCCAGTGCATTGGCAATGAACATGCGATCGATCTTCAGCGTATCGATCTCGAACTGGCGCAGATAGGCGAGCGACGAATAGCCGGTGCCGAAATCATCGATGGCGATCCGGATGCCCTCGGCACGCAGTTCCTGCAGCACTCGCCGACTGTGATCGAAATCGTGCATCAACGAGCTCTCGGTCACTTCCAGCTCCAGCTGCGATGGTGCCAGTTGCTCGTGCTCCAGTTGACGCAGCACCAGCGAGACCAATTCCTGAATGGCAAACTGCCGCGCCGACAGGTTCACCGACACGACCACCGCTTCCGGAAACTGTTGTTGCCAGCTGCGGCGCTGCGCACAGGCGCGATCAATCACCCA
>CAMLKQ010000303.1 GCA_946480585.1 uncultured Kangiella sp. | reverse complement strand
CGCTGAAATCAGGCCGCGATATCGACGCTGATGGTCTCGGCGGCCAAAGCGGCCTGCACGCTGTCGCGCGCCAGCAGCGTTAGCGCATGACGATGCCAATTCGGATAACGACTGCGCATCGGCAAGCCGATGCGGCCACCCCAGCGATACATCACCAGCAAGTACGGATCGACCACCGTCAGCGCATCACCTACTGCAAACCCCTGCGCCAGACGCTGATCGATGCGGGCGAAACCCTGCTCGATCCAGTCGCGACCACGCGCCTGTACGGCCGGGTGCAGCGCCGGTTCATTCACAAACCGCATTGGCCGCCACAAGCCGCCGAAACCCCAGCCATGGACCGTACCGGACAGCCAATTCAACCACTCCATGACCCGGGCCTGCCCCACGACATCGGCCGGGTAGAGTTGCCGGTCCGGCGCCTGCTGGGCAATGAACCAGCTGATCGCCGGCAACTCGGTCAGCACCATGTCATCGGCCGCCAGCACCGGTACCAGTCCGGCCGGGTTCAGGCGACGAAAGGCCTCGCTGTGCTGCTCGCCCGCCTGCAGGTCGACTTTCTCAAGCTGGAACGGCAAGCCTGCCTCGCGCAGCAGGATATGGGCAGACAGGGAGCAGGCTCCCGGGGCATAGAACAAACGCATTTCCACGGCGGACTCCGATGTTGGTAGACTGAGTTGTCTACTAACATTGCAGCACGAGTAGACAAACTTGTCTACCATCTGCCTCTGTGGATTTTTGCCATGAGCCAACCCACCGATTCCGACGCCCGCCAGCGCCTGCTGCAGGCGGCCACCGCCCTGTTCTATCAGCGCGGCATTCCGAACGTCGGCATCAACGAAGTCATCGACAGCGCCGGCGTTGCCAAACGCACGCTGTACAAGCACTTCGCTACCAAAGACGAACTGGTGCTTGCGGTGTTGAGCGAGCTGGCCACCCGTCGGGAAGCCGCGATCACCGCGGCCATCGACGCTGCGGACAGCCCGACCGACGCCATTCTGTCAGTGTTCCGGGTCGCGCTCGCGGCCCGCGAGCGGCCCGGCTTTCGTGGCTGTGCCGCGATCAATGCCGCGCTCGAAATGGCGGCGCCCGAGACCGCGATTCACCAGTTCAGCCGCGACTTCAAACTGCGGCTGCGTCAACGTCTTGCCGAGCTCGCCAGCGCCGCCGGATTGCGCGATCCGGATCTGCTTGGCTGGCAACTGCTGCTGCTGTGGGACGGTGCGTTGGTCGAGGCTTACATTCAGCAATCGGCAACGCCAATCACTGCTGCATTGGCCGCGGCCGAGTCACTGCTGGTGCGTGCCAGCCAGTGAAGTCATCGCCGCGCCGGCAAAAAAAAGAGCGGCTAATGGCCGCTCTTTTTTTTCTCATCCGCATCAGTCAGCTTTTGGCCGCATCAGCGGGAACAACAGCACGTCGCGAATGCTGGCCGAGTTGGTCAGCAGCATGACGAAGCGATCGATACCGATGCCCTCACCGGCGGTCGGCGCCAGACCGTATTCGAGCGCGTTGATGTAATCGGCATCGAAGAACATCGCTTCTTCGTCACCGGCATCTTTCGCTTCGACCTGGGCGCGGAACCGATCGGCCTGATCATCCGGATCGTTCAGCTCGGAAAAGCCGTTGGCGAGTTCGCGGCCGCCGACGAACAATTCAAAGCGATCGGTAACTTCCGGGTTCTTGTCGTTGCGACGCGACAGCGGCGATACCTCGACCGGATAATCGCAGATGAAGGTCGGTTGCATCAGCTTGGCTTCGACGGTTTCTTCGAACACCGTGATCTGCGCCTTGCCGAGACCTGCGTTCTTGTCGACATGCACTTTCAAGCGCTGCGCCACCGCGCGCACGCCTTCCAGCGTCGCCAATTCGGCCTTGGTCACGCCGTCGTTGTACTTGACGATGGCATCCAACACCGACAGCCGATCAAACGGTTTGCTGAAGTCGTAATCAACACCCTGCGAATGGAACTGGTAAGTACCAAGCGCCTGTTCAGCAACGAACTTGAACAGCTTTTCGGTGTAGTCCATCAGGTCATGGTAATCGGCATAGGCCCAGTAGAATTCCATCATCGTGAATTCCGGGTTATGCCGGGTGCTGATGCCTTCGTTGCGGAAATTGCGGTTGATTTCGAACACTTTCTCGAAACCGCCGACCGTCAGCCGCTTCAGGTACAGCTCGGGCGCGATACGCAAATACAGCTGCATGTCGAGCGCATTGTGGTGGGTCAGGAACGGCCGCGCCGCGGCGCCACCCGGGATCGGGTGCATCATCGGGGTTTCGACTTCGAGGAAGCCTTCACCGGTCATGAAGCGACGAATGGCATCGATAATTTTCGAGCGCAGCACAAAGGTCCGGCGCGAATCTTCGTTGACGATCAAATCGACATAGCGCTGACGATACCTGGCTTCGGTATCGGTCATGCCATGCCACTTGTCGGGCAGCGGCTTCAGCGCCTTGGTCAGCATCCGGATGCTGGTCGCGTGTACCGACAGCTCACCGACTTTGGTTTTGAACAGCGTGCCTTCGACGCCAATGATGTCGCCGATGTCCCAGTGCTTGAACGACTCGTAAACGCCTTCCGGCAGATCTTCACCGCGCACGTACACCTGAATGCGGCCACTCATGTCCTGGATATGGCAGAAGCTCGCCTTGCCCATCAGACGGCGGGTCATGATCCGGCCGGCCAGCTTGACCTTGACGGCTTGTGCTTCCAGCGCATCTTTTTCGGCTGCGCCGTATTTGTCGTTCAGATCCTGCGCCAGCGCATCACGGCGGTAATCGTTCGGGTAGGCATTGCCCTGTGCGCGCAGCGCTGCCAGCTTTTCCCGGCGCACGGCAATTTGTTGGTTCTCGTCGAGTTGTTCGGCCGGCTGTTGTGCTTGTTCGGTCATTTTTTTCTCACGGTTTGGTTTCGCGTTATACCCAACGAAAAACTTACAGGCCTTTCTTCAGACTGGCTTCCATGAACGGGTCGAGATCGCCATCCAGTACGCGCTGGGTGTCGCTCTCTTCGTAGTCAGTGCGCAAATCCTTGATGCGCGACTGATCCAGCACATACGACCGAATCTGCTGACCCCAACCGATATCGGACTTGGTCGCTTCCAGCGCATCTTTCGCCGCGTTGCGTTTCTGGATTTCCAGTTCGTACAAACGCGCTTTCAGCATTTTCATCGCCCGATCGCGGTTGGCGTGCTGCGAGCGCTCGTTCTGGCAGGCAACGACCACGCCAGTCGGCACGTGGGTGATCCGCACCGCCGAATCGGTCTTGTTGACGTGCTGACCACCGGCGCCGCTGGAACGGTAGGTATCCGTTTTCAGATCGGCCGGATTGATCTCAATCTCGATTTTGTCATCGACTTCCGGCGACACGAACACTGCGGTGAACGAGGTGTGCCGACGGTTACCGGAATCGAACGGCGATTTGCGCACCAAGCGGTGCACACCGGTTTCGGTGCGCAACCAGCCGTAGGCGTACTCGCCTTCGAA
>CAMLKQ010000302.1 GCA_946480585.1 uncultured Kangiella sp. | reverse complement strand
GGTGGCGTGCGCGCTGGTGCCGATGCTGCCGGGCGATGACGTTCTGCTGCTGCGCTTGCATCAACAGCTGTGCGATCTGCCGACGACCGGGCCGGACGCCATCGCGCGTGAACTGGCCGGCTGGCTCGATTTGCTCGAGCAGCGCCTGGCTGGCGCGGATCCGCGCCGGTTTGTCATGCCGTCGGTCGCGCTCTGCTAAATCGGTGTGAACGTGGCGCCGATCACGCCAGCGTCGCGGTCTCGGTTTATAGTGTGCGCTTGCCCGGCCTCAGGATGGATGCGTTGCCGTGTGGAGTCGCGTGATTGGGATGGCGCTGCTGCTGTGTGGCCCGCTGGTGACGGCGGTCGCCGAGGATTTGCGTTTTCAGCGCTTCTATATCGAGCAAGGGTTGTCTGATGGCCATGTCAAAGCGCTGCTGCAGGATCAGCGCGGCTTTCTGTGGCTCGGCACCCGCAACGGCCTGAACCGTTACGACGGCCATCGTTTCCAGAGCTATTACGCCCGCCCGGGCGACGCGACCACACTGCCGTCATCCGATATCAACGCCCTGATGCAAACTGCCGCCGGTGAGCTGTGGATCGGCACTGCCGACAACGGGCTGGCGCGCTTCGATGATCGCAGTCAGCAATTCGAGCGGGTGGCGCTGCCGGGCGCCAGTGGCAGTCGCCGCATTCACCATTTGCTGTTTGATGAACAGGTGCTGGTCAGCACCGATGACGGCCTGTGGGCACAGCAGCCGGATGGCCGCTTCAGCCAAATCGCCGGCAGTGCCGGCTTGTCGCTGCGGCAAACGGTGCGGCTCGCCGACAACCGCTGGAGCATTGCGCCCGATGCGCTCTGGTGGCAGCAGCGCGACGGTCAGCTGCGGCTCGCAGCCGAACGGTTTCCGGCGCTGGCGGCGCTGGCGGGTCGACGTTTGCAAACACTGTTTGTCGATGGTGAACAGCAATTGCTGCTCGGCACCGACAGTGGCTTGTTTTTGTTGCGGCTCGACACCGGCAGCCTGGAAGAAAAACTCGCGCAGTGGTCGCCTGATCCCACGGTCGGCGGTCGCAATGTGCTGAGCTTGCTGCGCGATCGCAACGGCCAGCTGTGGATCGGCACCCGCAATGGCGTGCTGGTGCGCAGCAACGATGGCCAGCGCGTTGCCCATTACAGCCAGGATCCGAACGACCCCTTGTCGCTCGCCGACGAGCGGCCATTCGCGTTGCTCGAAGATCGCGACGGCCTGATCTGGCTCGGTGGGCTCAACGGCATGTCGCTGCACAACCCGACCACCCGGCAATTTGAATTGCTGCGTCAGCACAGTCGCGCCAATGCGCTGCGCAATGCCTCGGTGATGAGCGTGTACGAAGACAGTTTCGGTCAGCTCTGGGTCGGCACCTTTGGCGCGCATCTGCATCGGTTCAGCGCCGATCGGCAGCAGCTCGCGCTGGTGCCGGTGCAGCGAGATCAGGACGGCCAGCGCGATGATCTGGTGCTCGGCTTGCTGGAACATCCGCGCGGCACCTTATGGGCTGGTCAGCGCACGCGTGGCCTTACCCGTATCGATCTGCAAACCGGTCAGGCGATGCCAGCCAAGCTGGCCAGCGAAAACCCGATCAATCTGCACGCGGTCACGGTTTACGATCTCGAACCGGCCGATGCCCACAGCCTCTGGCTGGCAACCCGACTTGGCTTGGTGCGCTACGACATCGACAGCGGCCGTGCCCGTTTGTTTGCGCCACCAGGGGCGGCCGGCGACAGCAGTGACAGCTGTCTATACACGATCAGTCCGGGGTTGTCTGGCGAACTCTGGCTTGGCGGTTGCAGCCGCGCCGGTTTGCTGCGTTTTGATCCGCAATCGGCGACGTTTCAGCGCTGGCAATACCATCCGGATGATCCGCACTCGCTGAGCTCGGACAGCGTCACGTCGATTCTGGTCGAAAATTCTGGCCGCCTGTTGCTGACCACCGAAGGCGGTGGCCTCAACGTGTTTGATCCGGGCAGCAAGCGCTTCACCAGTTATCGCATGCAGGATGGTTTGCCGGTCGACACTTTGTGGGGCGTGCTGCGCGAACGCGACGGCGTGTATTGGTTGTCCAGCAACCGCGGTCTGGTGCGATTTGACGAAGCCGGCAAACGCTTTCTGACCTACACCCCGGCCGACGGTATTCAGGGTGACGAATTCAATCTCGGTGCCTTTCACGCCGGCCGCGATGGCAGGCTGTATTTCGGCGGCGTCAGTGGCTTGACCGTGTTCAAGCCGGAAGCGCTGGTGCCGATGGCGCCGCTGCCATCGCCGGTGTTCACGTTGCTGCGCTTGCGCAACGAACCGGTGCCGTTCGCAGCGCGCGCCGAACAGGCCTTGGTCACCGAGCCGGAATTGAAGCTCGGTTACGACGACACCTTGTTCAGCGTCGAATTTTCCGCGCTCAGTTTTGCCCATCCGCGCACCCTCGAATACAGCTACCGCCTGAAAGGGCTGGATGAACGTTGGATCACCACCAATGCCGACGCCCGGCAGGCCAGTTTCTCCAGCCTGCATGACGGCAAATACATTCTGGAAGTGCGGGCGCGCGATGGCCGTTTCGGTGAGTGGAGTCCGCCGGCGCAACTGCACATCGAAGTGGCGCCACCGTGGTGGCGCAGCAGCTGGGCGTATCTCGGTTATGTCGCGCTCGCTGGCATCCTGCTGGTGATGCTGCTGCGCTGGCGCAAACAGCGCTGGGAAATGCAGCACGCGCGGCTCGCGGCCGAGCAGGCACGGCAAGCGAAAAGTGATTTCCTTGCCACCATGACCCATGAACTGCGCACGCCATTGAATGGTGTGCTCGGTTCCTTGCAGCTGTTGCAGCGCACGCCGCTGGCGCAAGAGCAGCGCGAACATGCCAGCACGGTGGATCGCTCCGCGCGCGAGTTGCTGCAGCACATTGACGATTTGCTCGACTATTCCCGCCTGGAAGCGCGCCGGGTCGAGTTGAAGGCGGAGACGGTCGATCTGCCGGAGCTGGTGCAGCAGGTGTTGGCCGCGCAGCGGCCACGCGCCAGTGAAAAAGGTCTGGCACTCGAACTGAATCTGGCGCCGAGCTTGCCGCGCTATTGGCTGGCCGACGGTCAGCGTCTGCGCCAGATCCTGGCGCAGCTGCTCGGTAACGCGATCAAGTTCACCGTCCGTGGCGGTGTGCTGGTGCAGGTCGAAGGCGAGTCGGGCGCGCTCCAGATCACCGTGCGTGATACTGGTATTGGCATGGACAAACAAACCCAGGCGCATTTGTTCGAGCGCTTCAGCCAAGGTGAAACCGGTTGGAATCGCCGTTACGCCGGCAAAGGTCTGGGGCTGGCCTTGGCGCGCGAACTGATCGAATTGATGCAGGGCCGGATCACCGTCAACAGCATTGTCGGAACGGGCTCGGAATTCGTTGTGCAATTGCCGTTGTCAGTGACGACGGCGCCGGCAGCAAGCATCAATCCGATTACCGGCATCACCGGCGATCGCCGCGCTGTACCGCGCCAGACACCGGCGACTGTCG
>CAMLKQ010000301.1 GCA_946480585.1 uncultured Kangiella sp. | reverse complement strand
TGCGGATCATGGGTTGCCATCAAGGCCTGGGCGGCGTTGGTCAGCAGATTCAGAAACACCTGCTCTAGCTGGTTGCGCTGGGCGCGCACTTTCGGCAAATGGTTTTCGTAATCGCGCTGGACGCTGATGCGGCGGAAATCGTATTTCTTTTTCTGGTTGTATTCGGTGTTGGCGAGCCTGACGGCCGCATCCATCGCGCTGGCCAAATCGATTGCGACCAGCTCGCCGGTGCCGGGCCGGGCAAACGACAGCATGTCGGCGACGATGGCGGCGGCGCGCTCGCCGGCTTCGCGAATGCCAGCGAGAAAATCCGGGATGCGCTGCTTTTCCAGATACTGGTGCACCACGGCGATGCTGGTGCCGAGTTGCTTGGCGAGCTCGGCATTGCGCGGCCAATCCAGCGCAATGCGGCGCTCGATGTTCTGCGCGCTTTGCAGGATGGCGCCAAGCGGGTTGTTGATTTCATGGGCCATGCCGGCAGCCAGTCCGCCAAGTGACAGCATTTTTTCCGACTGTACCAGCGTTTGTTCCATGCGCACCCGCTCGGTGATGTCGTCGACCCGGATCACGACACCGCGACCGCGGATCTGCAGCGGGTACACCACCACATCGAACAGATACGGCTGCTCGTTCAAACGTGCGTGCATGCGGGTGGCGTGCTGGCGCTGACCGTAGCGGCTGGCCTCGGTCAGGCTGTCGATCTGGGCATCGAATTGCGGCAGCAACACTTTCAGCGATTTGCCATTGGCCTGGCTGGCATCGATGCCGGTCAGCCGGGTCGCTTGCTGGTTCCACTGCGTCACCCGGCGCTGGGCATCGACGGTGATGATCACCGACGGCATGCAATCGATAATTTCCGACAGCAGTGTCGACAGCTCACGCGCGCGCTTTTCCGCCAGATTGCGTTCGATGATTCGGCGCTGCAACTCTTCCGTGCGCTCGAGCATCTTGGTTTCGAGCAGGTTGCGTGCGCGCTCGACTGCGGCTTTGGATTCCTGCAACGCATCATCGGCTTGCTTGCGCGCGGTGATGTCGCGCACCAATTCGATGAGACAAGCCTGATCATGCCACCAGGCTTTGCGCGCGCGCGATTCGACCGGCACCCGCCGGCCGTCGGCAGCGCGATACCAGGTTTCGTAGCTGATGGTGCGGCCGCGTTCGAGGTAATAACGGGTGTGCGGGTGTTGGCGCAGGTAGCACTCGATGTCGAGATCCCACAGCGTTTTGCCGAGCAATTGCTCGCGCTTGTAGCCGAGCAGTTCGCAAGTGCGCCGGTTGACGTCGATGATGCGGCCATCGAGCGTGCTGATCACCATCATGTCGGCGGCCGCATCCATGAACTCGAGAAAATTGCGTTCAAGGCTGTTCAGCATGGTCTGGCCGTGCCGGACTCGCAGCATGGCCAGCAGCAGCAGAAACACCACACAGCCGGCGGCACCAATGGCGACCCAGAATTCCCACGGCTGTGGATTGACGGTCTGCGGATGCCACCAGACCAGCACCAGCAACAGGATGGCGAGCACAGTGGAAACCGCTGTGGTCAGCAGCAGATTCAGTTGGCGGGGCAGATAGCGGCGCGGTTGCCGGTTTGGAGTCATGGCAGCGGGATCACGGACGATCGCACAAGCCTACCCCAGCGCCGACCACTGTCGCCAGAGCTTCCGGCACGGCGAGGGCCTGTGTACCATCGACCGGGTAGAGGGATGACAACACCAAGGAGATCGCAGGCCATGCCCATGCTCACCCAGGCCGAGGCCGCCCATCGCCGCTTTGGCGGCCGTTTCGAAGCGGTCGACCGCTGGCTGGACAGCCGCAAGCAATTGTTGGTGCAGTACCTGCGCCTGACCGCTGGCGGCAGTGCCTTGCCCAGTCGTAGCGCCATCAGCGAGTTCTGCACCACGCTGGTCGATTATGTTTCGGCCGGCCATTTCGAGATTTATCAGGATTTGCTGCAAGAGGCCGAGCGCAATGGTCCGGAAACGGAAGCGCAGGTGTTGCAGCTGTATCCGCGCATTGCCGCCAGCACCGATATCGCACTGGCATTCAATGATCGCTACGCCGATCCGGAAGACGAATTGCTGATCGAACGGCTCGATGCCGATCTGGCGGCGCTCGGCGTCGCGATGGCGGAGCGGTTCGAGCACGAAGACGCCTTGCTCGCGCTGCTGTTTGGTGATCGCGATCTCGCGGCCTGATGGCGTGTGCGGCTAACACAGCCAACAAAAAATCACGCAAAACAAAAAGGCCGTCACTGACGGCCTTTTTGTTTGTCTCTGTCACACGCGGACCACGCGGTGACGCGCAGCGCAGTCGGCTAAACGCAGCATCGCTTGCTCAGCGCGGCGGCGCAAAAATGATGTGCTTGTGCCGATCCATTTCTGCTTGCAGCTTGCCAGTCAGGAACAGGGCAAACATCTTGTAATCAGCGAGCAACGACCAGCGCGGATAGGTGAACGTTGCCGGTCGGTTTTTCTCGATCACGAAATGGCCAATCCAGGCCGGCCCGTAACCAAGCAGCAGCACCAGCCAGAGCCATTGCCACGCGCCAAGCGCCAGCAGCACCAGCAAACTGATACTGGCGGCACTGGTGCCGAGGTAATGCAAAGCCCGACAGGTTGGCAGGCGGTGTTCGGCCAGATAGTAAGGCCAGAACTCCGCGAAACTCTGCAAACCGGTCGGGGTCATCGCGGCAACGAGCTCAGTGCTGGTGACCGTTGTGATCGCCAGCCGCCGCAGCGGTCGGGTTGATGTCGATCAGTTCGACATCAAACAGCAGCACGGCATTCGGCGGAATGGTGCCGCCGGCGCCGTTCTCGCCGTAAGCGAGGTTCGACGGGATCACCAGCTGGTACTTGGCGCCTTTGCTCATCAGTTGCAGCGCTTCGGTCCAGCCCGGGATCACCTGGCCGACGCCGAAAGTGGCCGGCTCGCCGCGATCGAGCGAGCTGTCGAATTTCTTGCCGTCGATCAGCGTGCCGGTGTAGTGCACGACAACGGTATCGGACTTGGTCGGCTTGGTTTTGCCATCGCCTTCGGTGACGACTTTGTAGAGCAGACCCGATTCGGTCTTGGTCCAGCCGGCTTCGCCGGCCTTGGCGGTCAGGAAGGCGTCGCCATCGGCTTTCTTCTTGTCCTGATCGGCTTTCGCCAGCGCTTCGATTTCGGCGCGGAAGGCGGTCTCCGCGGCGCTGACTTCTTCTTCGCTCAGCGTACGGGTGTTGTTCAGGCCATCACGGAAGCCGGCGGCGAGCGCGTCATTGTTCAGGCTCGCGCCCATGTTGCGGACGTTCTCGAGGTTGCCGCGGATTTGCCCGCCCACTTGCAGACCAAAACCATACATCGCCTTGTCGGCGTTGCTGGTGAAGTCCGCCGCGTTGGTCGAGGCGGCACCGGTG
Organism: uncultured Kangiella sp.; assembly: GCA_946480585.1. The sequence goes on along the minus strand of CAMLKQ010000301.1, from coordinate 128 downwards.
GCAACGCCACCCGATTGAATAGCGTAATAGCCGGCACCGGCAATCACGGCGGCCAGCGCAACGCCGGCAATCAACATACGGTTCACAAAAGACTCCTGAAGCTTCGAATAGTCATGGCAGGCCGCATC
>CAMLKQ010000300.1 GCA_946480585.1 uncultured Kangiella sp. | reverse complement strand
CGGCAGCTGCGCGATGAGCGGCTGTTCGATGTGCTGAACGAGGCCATTCGGCTGTCCGATGCGCCGCGCGAGGCGCTGGAGCTGGAAGTCACCGAATCGATCCTGCTGGAAGATGTGGCGTTTGCCCGCGAGCGGCTGCAGCGTTTGCGCGATAACGGCTTCAGCATTGCACTGGATGATTTTGGTACCGGCTATTCGTCGCTGAGCTATCTGAAGGAATTGCCGCTGGATCGGGTCAAGATCGATCGCAGCTTCATTTCCGATCTGGATTTGTCGCCGCGCGGCCGGGCGCTGCTGTCATCGATTGTGTCGCTGTGTCGGGCCTTGTCGTTGCAGGTGACCGCAGAAGGGGTTGAGACCAAGGCTCAGCTTGATCTGGTCGAAGCCGAAGGCATTGATGAAGTACAGGGCTATTTCTTCTACCGGCCGATGGCGATAGGCGAGTTCAACCGGTTGCTGTCGTCGGCGGCGCCGTCAGATAGCGAGGCGTGAACAGGCCCTGACGTTCGTACTGCTGAATGTCGATGCCGAAGCTCAGGTTCGGATGGCTTTCGCGGATGCGGTAAGACTGGCCGTTGCGATCGCGCTGCACATTCATGTCGATGTAGCGCGGCTCACACGGCTGCTGCGCTTCATCGCGCACCAACACAATCGCCGGCTTCAGGCGCGCCTTGGCATTCACCGCCACCACCACGCCGATCTCGCCGGTCTGCAATTCGACAATGCTGCCGACCGGGTAGACGCCGATCCACTCAATGAATTTCTCCACCAGCTCGGCATCGAAATGGCCGCCGCGTTCTTCCATCAGAATACGGAATGCGCGGTTGGTGGAACGGGCCGCATCGTAGACCCGGTGCGAGGTGATGGCGTCATAGCAATCGACCACCGCGATCAGGCGGGCAATGTACGGGATCTCGTCGGCGGCAATGCCCTGCGGGTAACCGCGGCCATCAAGCCGCTCGTGGTGGCTGCGGGCGGCCACCGTTGGCCAGCTGCCAACTGATTGCGCGCTCAGCAATTCATAGCCAAGCGCCGCATGTTGTTTGACGTGCTCGTATTCGCTGCTGGTCAGCCGGTCCGGTTTGTTCAGGATTTGCTGATCGAGTTTGATTTTGCCGACATCATGGAGCAGGCCGGCCAGACCGATTTCTTCCACTTCCTGCTGGCTGTGGCCGAGGTAGCGGGAAAAGCCGGCCGCCAGTACCGACACGCTCAGGCAATGCAGCGCGGTGTATTCGTCGCGTGATTTCAGCCGCGAGAACCAGATCAGGGCGTTTTCATTGCGGACCAGGCTGCTGACGCATTGGCGCACCAGCAAGCGGCAGTCCTGCACGCGGATGGCGTGGCCGGACAGAATGTCGTCAAACACTTTCTCGACCACGGCCTTGCCGTGCGCGTGCACGAAACCGGCGTGTTCGGCTTCCTCCGCCAGACTGACCTGCGGGGTCGGACTGTAGCGGCCACCGTTGTCGGCTTCGCCTTCGAGCGGCACCAGCGACAGGCGACTGGGTTTGCCAACGGTGATCGCGCGGGATTCATCGATGAACACATATTCGCAGTGCAATTGCACTGCCAGCACATCGTCCTCTGACAACAACGGGAAACCCTGAAACAGAAACGGGGTTTCCGACCACGGTCGATCCAGCTCGCACACGAACATGCCCGGCTGCAAGGCCGTGACGGCAATTCGCTTCTTGTACAACTCAGTGGGCGTGGTCATGGATCTCGGGAAACCTGGCTCAGTTACTGCGCTGCGTCCGTTGTCAGCAACCTACTATACCGTAGCCGATGTCGAGGCTGCCTGTGAGGAATTCCCTGTGATTAAATGTCGGCCTCAGATAGAGGTACCAGAACCATGACAACGTTTCCGACCCTGAACACCCGTCTCGACGGCCATCGCGCCTTGGTCTGCGGTAGCAGCCAGGGCATCGGCCTGGCCACGGCCCGCCTGCTGGCCGGGCAGGGCGCGCACGTGACCCTGCTGGCGCGTGATGCCGACAAGTTGGCATCCGCGCTGGCGTCGCTGCCACGCGCCGACGGTCAGCAGCATCACCACATCGCCGCCGATTTTGCCGAGCCGGCGTCAGTGCAGCGCAGCATTGCTGACTATCTGGCGCGCGGCGAGCGCTGCGACATTCTGATCAACAACACCGGCGGTCCGGCACCCGGCCCGGCCCACGGCGCCACGCCCGAACAATTCCTGCTCGCGTTCAATCAGCACCTCATCTGCAATCAATTGCTGGTGCAGGCGCTGTTGCCGGGCATGAAAGCGGTCGGTTATGGCCGCATCATCAACGTGATCTCGACCTCGGTGAAACAGCCCATTCCGAATCTCGGCGTCAGCAACACCATTCGCGGCGCCGTCGCCAACTGGGCGAAAACTCTCGCTGGCGAGCTTGGCCCATTTGGCATCACGGTCAACAATGTTCTGCCCGGCGCCACCAAGACCACGCGACTGGAAGCCATCTTCAGCAACAAGGCACAGAAAGCCGGCGTCTCGGTGCACGACATCGAAGAAGAAGAAAAGCAGACCATTCCGCTGCGCCGCTTCGCCGAACCGGAAGAGCTCGCCAGCGTGATCGCGTTTCTCGCATCCCCGGCGGCGAGCTATGTCACCGGCATCAACGTGCCGGTCGACGGTGGCCGCACGCTGTGTCTGTAAACACGAATCATGAAGAAACTCCCTCCCCTGTCAGGGGGAGGGCCGGGGTGGGGGCATCCCGCTCAGTCACTGGTGTATCGCAATGACCGACATCCTGAATTACATCAACGGCGAACTCGTGCCGGCACAAGGCAACAGCTGGCTCGACAACTACGAACCGGCCACCGGCGAAATCTATTCGCGCATTGCCGATTCCGATGAGCGCGACGTCGAGCTCGCCGTGCAGGCCGCGCAGGCCGCGTTCCCGGCCTGGAAACGCACCAGCCTCGATGAACGTGCACGCTTGCTGAGCGCCATCGCCGACAAGCTCGAGCACTGGAACGATGCGCTCGCCGAAGCCGAGAGCATGGACAACGGCAAACCGATCTGGCTGGCGCGCACCGTCGACATTCCGCGCGCCGCGCACAATTTCCGTTTCTTCGCTCATGCGATTACTCAGTGGCCCAGCGAAAGCCACCACATGCCCGATGTCGCCATCAATTACACGCTGCGTGATCCGATCGGCGTGGTTGGCTGCATCAGTCCGTGGAATCTGCCGCTGTACCTGTTCAGCTGGAAAATCGCTCCGGCGCTTGCCGCCGGCAATTGCGTGGTCGCCAAACCGAGCGAAGTGACGCCAATGACCGCGTTCCTGCTCGCCAACATTTGCCGCGAAGTCGGGTTGCCGCCGGGTGTGCTCAACATCGTCCATGGTCTCGGCAGCAAATGCGGCAATGCCATCGTCTCGCACCCGAAAATCAAAGCGATTTCGTTCACCGGCGGCACCAAAACCGGCGAGCATATCGCCAGCATCGCTGCACCCAAATTCAAGAAGCTGTCGCTGGAACTCGGCGGCAAGAACCCGACGCTGGTGTTCGCCGACTGCGACTTCGAGCA